>JALGSS010000855.1 GCA_029821745.1 Candidatus Zipacnadia bacterium | reverse complement strand
TTGTGGGTGGGGTTCCTCGTGGTGCTGGTCTTCGTGATGCTCTGCCTCAATGTGCTGATCCGCCGGCGCTGGATGGACCACGAGCGATTGACCTACCCCGTTGCCCTGCTGCCGTATGAGATCACCGAGCCTACGGGGCGCATGTACAAGCAGCGGATGCTGTGGCTGGGATTTGCGGTGGCGGGCCTGTATGACATGTTCAACGGCCTGCACTCCGTGTGGCCGATAGTACCCGCGCTGAACATGCAAAGCTTCTTCATCCACCCGTATATCCGGACCGCGCCGTGGAGCGCCATCGGCTGGACGCCCATGGCCTTGTTCCCCTTCGTGGTGGGGATGGGCTACCTCTTGCCCATTGAGCTTTTGATGAGCTTCTGGCTGTTCTTCGGGGTGTGGAAGCTGGAGCGCGTGGCGTCCCAGGCGCTGGGATTGCCCTTGGGCCGACATCAATGGCCGTTCCTGGACGAGCAGGCCCTGGGCTGCTACCTGGCGATCGTGCTGTTCGCGCTGTGGACCATGCGGCGCCACTTGCGGGACCTGATCATCGGCTGCTTCCGCGGCCGGGAGGACGAGGTGGACCCCGCCGATCCCTTCGGGCAGCGAACGGCCTTCTGGGGCGCGATCATTGGGCTGCTGCTGCTGGGCGGATTCCTCGTGCAGGCGGGCCTTCCCGTCTGGGTGGCCATTGCCTTCTTCGCGCTGTACTATCTCATCGCCCTGTGCATCACCCGGATGCGTGCGCAGTTCGGGCCGCCGATCCACGACCTGCACTTCGTGGGCCCGGATCAGGCCCTCACATCGGTGCTGGGAACCGGGGCCTTCTCGCCCAAATCCCTCACATTGCTCTCCTATCTGTATTGGTTCAACCGGGCGTACCGATCCCACCCGATGCCCCACCAGATGGAGACGCTGAAGATGTGCCGGCGCGCGAGCATCACGCCCCGGGGGATCGCCCTGGCAATGATCTTCGCGGTCGCGATCGGCGCTCTGGCGCATTTCTGGAGCTACCTGCATATCGCCTACGACCTGGGTGCAGCGCGGAAGATGGTGGGTTGGGGCACATACGGATACGCGCGGGAGGCCTTCTCGCGGCTGGAGGGCTGGCTCCGGGCAGACAATCCAGCGGACCCTCGGATCATCGCGGCCATCGGGTGGGGGCTGATCAGCACCCTCGGGCTGATGGGCCTGCAGGCCCGGTTCGTCTGGCTGCCCTTGCATCCTCTGGGGTACGCGATCAGCAACGGGTGGTCCGCGAGCTGGACGTACTCCAGCCTCTTCATCGCATGGCTGCTGAAGACCGTGATCAGCCGCTACTGGGGCCACAAGGGCTATCTGAACTCGGTGCCCTTCTTCTTCGGGCTTATCCTTGGGGAATTTGTGGTCGGTGGCCTGTGGACGGTGATCGGCACATTCACCGGCCTGCAGACCTTCAGTTTCTGGAGGGGCTAATGGGTGGATTCGGGGACGAGGTCCAGGACGCCGCCGCGTGGGCGCACAGTCCACCGGCGGCGTAGTCCCCGAACTCACATGAAAGGGTGCCACCGGCACGCCCCGTGCCAGTGTGTCGTCGGCCTTGGTCGGAAGGCAACGGCGTCGCGCACAGAGTGCGCTCCTACAGTTCAGCCAATGCCCTGCACCACCCGCAAGGTCTGTGGGCCGCGAAGTGACATGAAAGGGTGCCACTGGCACGCCCCGTGCCAGTGGGTCGTCGGCCTTGGTCGGAAGGCAACGGCGGTCGCGCACAGAGTGCGCTCCTACGGTTTGGTTGATGCCTTGCAGCGCCAGCAAGGCCCGTGGTTCGCGAAGTGACACGAAAGGGTGCCACCGGCACGCCCCGTGCCAGTGTGTCGTCGGCCTCGGTCGGAAGGCAACGGCGTCGCGCACAGAGTGCGCTCCTACAGTTCAGCCAATGAAGGCCCGTGGTCCGCGAAGCGACATGAAAGGGTGCCACTGGCACGCCCCGTGCCAGTGTGTCGGAAGGCAACGGCGGTCGCGCACAGAGTGCGCTCCTACGGTTTGGTTGATGCCTTGCACCACCCGCAAGGTCTGTGGTTCGCGAAGTGACATGAAAGGGTGCCCTGGCACGCCCCGTGCCAGTGTGTCGGAAGGCAACGGCGGTCGCGCACAAAGTGCGCTCCTACGGTCTGGTTGATGCCCTGCAGCGCCAGCAAGGCCCGTGGTCCGCGAAGCGACATGAAAGGGTGCCACTGGCACGCCCCGTGCCAGTGTGTCGTCGGCCTCGGTCGGAAGGCAACGGCGTCGCGCACAGAGTGCGCTCCTACAGTTCAGCCAATGCCCTGCACCACCTGCAAGGTGAGTGGTTCGCGAAGGTCATTAGCCCCCGGCGACCGAAGTAATCCGCCGTCGCGTTCATCCCTGTGCGTGCGCCCCGACATCTCATGCAAGAGCAGAGGCTTTCGACGAGCCCCGCCGACGCCGACGACTTGGTGAGGCGCGCATCCCGCGGCGTCACCTGGCGTTCGGTGCTGCTCGGTCTCCTGCTCATCCCCCCGAACTGCATCTGGGTCGTGCAGGTGGAGATCGTCCACTACTCGGGCCACCCGACCTGTCTGTCGGTGTTCTCCAATGCTGTCTTCAGCCTGCTTTTGGTCATTCTGCTCAACCTGGCCCTGGGGCGATTGCGCCGGGACTGGCAGCTCTCCCAGGCAGAGCTCATCACGACCTATCTCATGGTCTGCCTGGGCTCCAGCGTAGCCGCCCATGACATGCTGCAGATGCTCATCCCCACCATCGCCCATGCCCACTGGTTCGCGACCCCCGAGAACCACTGGGAGGAGCTCATCCACCCGCACCTGCCCGAATGGCTGATCGTGAGCGACATGTACTCGCTGGAGGGGTACCACGACGGGCGCACGAGCATCTTGGAGCCTGACAACTACCGCCCGTGGCTCGCCCCTCTGTTGTGGTGGGGGACCTTCGTCCTGGTGCTGGTCTTCGTGATGCAGTGCATCAACAGCATCATGCGCAAGCAGTGGACGGACAATGAGAAGCTGCGCTACCCGCTGGTGACGCTGCCCCTGGAGATGACGAAGCGCCGGAGCGCGTCGAGCCTGTATGGCAATAGTCTGTTCTGGACCGGGTTTGCCCTCGCCGCCGCGCTGGACCTGTACAACGGGATCGCGTTCCTCAACCCTAGCCTGCCATTGATCAAGGTGAAGGTTCAGGACATCTCCCGGCATTTCGTCGGACCGCCGTGGAACGCCATCGGCTGGACGCCCGTCTCCTATTATCCCTTCGTTATCGCTCTCGGCTTCTTCCTACCCCAGGATGTCGCGTTCTCCTGCTGGTTCTTTTATCTGTTCCGCAAGGCGGTGCAGGTGTTCGCGGTGGCGACGGGCTGGGGCCGCCTCCCCGGAGCGCCCTTCCTCATTGAGCAGGCCTGGGGTGCGTGGATCGCCTTCGCGGGACTGGCGACGTGGAGCGCCCGGCGACACCTCAAGGCGGTGTGGCGGACCGCGTGGGAGCTGCCGGGAGGAGTGGACGACTCCGGCGAGCCGATGTCATACCGCGCGGCGCTCGCGGGATTGGGCTTGGGGATCACATATCTGGTGATCTTCTGGGTTCAAGCCGGGGGTACGGTGGGGGCGATGCTTCTGTACTTCGTCCTCTACTTCGCGCTGTTCGCCGCTGTTACCAAGATGCGGGCGGAGATCGGCCCGCCGACCCACGAACTCGGGTCCATGGCCACCACCCGAATTCTCGTCGAGCTGTTCGGCAGCCGTCACCTCGGCCGAGGAACTCTCGTGAGCTTCGGCTTTCTGTGGTTCAACAACCGCATGGTCCGCAGCCACCAGATGCCGATTCAGCTCGAGGGCTTCAAGATGGCTGAGCGGACCGGGATCGACTACAGGCGGCTGTCGTGGGCGATGATGGGGGCAGTGCTGGTCGGCCTGCTGTCGGGCTACGGTGCGCTACTGGGCGACGCGTATGGAAGCAAGGGAGCAAGGGGAACAGGCTTCGCGGGCGAGACCTTCCGCCAGTTGCAGGTCTGGCTTGACTACCCGAAAGGGCCGGAGCCGCTGCCGATTCTGTTCATGGGCATCGGGGCGGGCTTCGCGCTGCTTCTCGGCGCGGCGCGAATGCGAGTCATTGGCTGGCCCTTCCACCCCGCAGGCTACGCTCTCGGGATGGTCTTCGGGCTGGACTATGTCTGGATGCCGATCCTTCTGGCCTGGCTGATCAAGGCCCTGGTGCTCCGCTACGGCGGCCTGCGGACCCACTCGGCGGCCATTCCTCTTGTCTGCGGCGTGATATTGGGCGAGTTCGTTGTGGGGAGTTTCTGGAGCAGCAAGCCGATGTATAACTTCTGGATCTTCTAACGGCGGGTGGCATAGCGCTCACCGGCCGCCAACCTGGCACCCGCCCCACGCCACCTTGCGAGTGACGTCGGCTTGTTACCCGATTTCCACCATCCGCTGAACGGCCCGGCGCGCCTTCTCAGCAATCGCTGGGTCGATGTCGATCTCGTGCACATTGTCCGCGAGGGAGCGCCGCACACTCCCCAGCGTCGTCAGCTTCATGTTCGGACAGATTGCGCCAGTGATGGTGTAGAACGTCTTACCGGGGTTCTCGACGGCCAGGGGATGCAGCATGCCCAGTTCGGTGACGACGATGAACTCGGCCGCGTCACTGCTCTGGGCGTAGCGCAGCATCCCGCTGGTGGACAGGACCGCATCCGCGAGGTCGAGTACTTCCGAGGTGCACTCCGGATGGGCCATGATCTCCGCCTCGGGGTGGGCCCGCTTGACCTCCAGCACCTGCTCGCCGGTGATGTCGTGGTGGGTCGGGCAGAAGCCGCCGTAGAGGATGACTTCCTTCTCGAGCACGTGCCTGGCGACCCAGCGCCCCAGATTCTGGTCGGGCACGAAGAGGATCTTGTCGGCGTCCAGGGACCGCACGACTTCCTCGGCGTTGGCCGATGTGCAGCAGATGTCGGACTCCGCCTTCACTTCAGCCGTCGTGTTGACGTACGCGACTACCGGGGCCCCCGGGTGCTCGGCTTTGAACTCGCGCAGGAGCTCCGGGTCGATCATGTCGGCCATCGGGCAGCCCGCGTCCTTCTCCGGCAGCAGCACCGTCTTCGCCGGGCTCAGCAGCTTCGCGGTCTGGGCCATGAAATGCACGCCACAGAACACGATCACGTCCGCTTCCGTCTGCGCGGCCTGGCGGCTAAGACCGAGGGAATCACCAGTGAAGTCCGCGATGTCCTGGACCTCGGCTCGCTGGTAGTTGTGCACGAGGAGCACCGCGTTGCGCTCCTCGCGAAGTCGCTGGATATCCTCGACGAGCTTGTCTGTGTCACTCATCGCCCTAAGACACCAATCCCTTTTTCTTCGCATCCTCCCACAGGGGCGACATCGCCCGCAGGCGCTCCACGAAGCCGGGCAGCGCGGCCAGGAGGATGTCCACGTCCGCCTGGGTATTGTCGCGGCCGAGACTGACCCGCAGCGACCCGTGAGCCACCTCATGTGAGCAACCCGTGGCCAGCAGTACATGCGACGGGTCCAGGGAACCCGACGTGCAGGCCGAGCCGCTCGACGCGCAGATCCCGTACAGGTCCAGCGACAGCAGCATGCCCTCGCCCTCGATGTAACGGATGACGAAGCTGGCGATATTCGGCAGACGCTTCTCGGGGTGGCCGGTCAGTCGGCAGTACGGCACCTTCTCGACGACGCCCTCAATGACCTGTCCGGTGAGCCGGGCTATCCGCTGCATGTCCTGCTCGCCCCGCTCCCTGAGCAGCTCCACGGCCTTGCCCATCCCGACGATCCCCGCGACATTCTCCGTGCCCGCGCGCCGCCGCATCTCCTGCCCGCCGCCGTCGATCAGCCTGGTCAGCTTCGTCCCCTTGCGGACATACAGGGCGCCGACACCTTTCGGCCCGTAGATCTTGTGCGCGGACATCGCCAGCAGGTCGACGTTCAATTCGTCCACATTGAGCGGCACCTTGCCCACGGACTGCACCGCGTCGGTGTGGAAGATCACGCCGCGCTGTTTGCAGATCGCGCCGATCTCGGCGATGGGCTGCATGGTGCCGATTTCGTTGTTCGAGTGCATGATCGACACGAGAATGGTGTCGTCGCGGATCGCTTCGGCGACACGTTCAGCGGCGACGACGCCGTATTCGTCCGGATCGAGCGCCGTGACCTCGTAGCCCTGCTTCTGCAGCCCGCCGCAGGCGTCCAGGACCGCGTGATGCTCAATGCCCGAGGTGATGATGTGCTTGCCCTTGTCGGCGAGAGCCCACGCGACGCCCTTGATGGCGTAATTGTCCGATTCTGAGCCGGAGCCGGTGAAGATGATCTCGCCCTCGGAGGCCCCGATGTACGACGCCACTTGCTCGCGCGCGTAGCTGATGCCCGCGCGCGCCCGGCTCGCGAGCTGATAAACGCTGCTCGGATTCCCAAATTCGTCCTGGAGGTAGGGCAACATCGCGCCGAGCACCTGCGGGTCAGTTCTGGTTGTTGCGGCGTTATCGAAATAGATCACTGTATCCTGTCCCTCTCTCCAGATCGCTCACGCATACGCGCACAGCACAGAGTTCAGAAGGTAGAGGGAACATTAGCCTTCAGTCCCCTGCAAGTCAAGACTGGGCGCACGGGGGCCTGTACCACAGGCAAGGTGGGCGGCTGGTGGACGGAACGGCA
>JALGSS010000854.1 GCA_029821745.1 Candidatus Zipacnadia bacterium | reverse complement strand
CCCCGAAGGGCGCCGCCCGTGCCGTATGGCACCGCCATGGCGCTCGGGTCGGTTCCCACCGTTGCCCTGTCCTCCGTGGCGGCGCCCGCAGCATACCCACCGTGCCGTTGGCCGGGAAGCGATAAATCCAGACGAGTTCCGGTCGCGGTGCCACAGCGACGGGAGCGGTACACTTTTCGGAGAGGAGCCCGTAAACTATAGTGTCGCACATCGCGGACGGTCATTTACGGGCTCCCCTGAGCGACAGGGGATCTCTGGGCCAGCTCAGAAGGTCCTCCGGGTTCTCGCCCGCAAGAAGGCGACTCACGAGCACCTGCGCCTCCTCACCGAGAACGGCATCCCCCGGCTGAACTGCAGGAAGACACAGCGGTTGGGTACCACTGCTTGACCCCGCCTGGAACGAAAGGAGTTGCACTGAGGGCCAACCGGGCGGTACAATCATACGGGTATGGGGTGTTTTCGCTTCAGGAACTTCCGTGGGTTCGCCCACCGGGAACGAGGGCTGGAGGTGGAACATGGGACGCAGGGATCATACTGGCGGGCCCCAGTCAGCAATGCGTGTAAAGGTTGGCTTTTGCCTGGCGGCGCTCGTCTTGCTGCCCGCATGCGGGGGGCCGACAGAGACCGACGTGGCCACCGGCGTGTTCGAGGCGCTGAGAGGGCAGGATCAGGCCTTGTTTGTCCAGACGATGAGCCGATGGGCAAAGCACGCGGGTAAGACGGAGGGGGAGCACGCGTCTCTGTTCCGGCGGATTCTCGAACGAGGCTCCCGTCTCGGCATCGACTGGGGCCAAGTTGAACTGGAGAAGGTCTCAAGCGTTCCGCCGCGAGTTCTGATGACAATCAAGGCAGGGGACAAGCGATATAACATCCATCTTTGCAGCGCGGCGGAACGTCCTGGCACGGCGCCGCCCTGGCCGGCCGCCGTCGGTCCGGCACCGCACTATCACGACCTCCGCTTAGCCGCGGCTGTGAGTGGTGGCCCTGGTGGGGGTAGGATTGCCTGGCTCCATCCCGAGATGGAGTATCAGCTGCACTTTGTGTTGAAGGCGGACGGGCTCGAGTTGTGGAATACGAAAACGCTCCAGCGGTCCCTTCTGACCTTGGACGGCGCCGAGTGGCCGAGAATGTCCCCCGGCGGGAAGCGGGTCATCTACGTGGGCCGCACGAGTGGCCCGCGCACCTTTCATTTAGTCGACATGGACGGCAACCGCTTCGACCTCGGCGTCAAAGCGCCTGATGAGGCGGATGAGGCGTTCTCAGGCGCCTGGTCCGACGACGGACACCTGTATATGCTGACAACGGCAACCAGAGAAATGGGTATCCTCGATGTGGAGGCGTGGACTCTGAAGCATTATCGCGTGCGGCGCGGGGAGGCGACGCTGTGGGTGAGCGGCAGGGTCTATCCGAAGCGGTGGCTGCCCGGACAGAGACGCATCTACATCCCGACAAAGGTCTACGGCAATATACTCGAAGGTGGTGGCGGAGATAGGCTCCCCGCCACAGTGATCGACTGCGACACCGACAAGGTGTACCGGCTCACCACGGCGATTACGGAGGACGTGATCTCGGCGGACGGAGAATGGATTGCGGCCAGCCGGACCGACCGGAGTACGCAACTGACATCGGTACTGGCGGTCGGTACGCGGGACGGAAACGTCCTTCAGTTGGCCACCGTTCCCACGACGGACTACCGTGAGCCCGTGGTGCTACTCGGATTCTCACCTGGCGGATCACACCTCGTGTACAAGAGGAAGGCCCCGCCGATCGGTCACTACGTGGTTGCGCTTGACGGGACTCGGCACTTCCGCCTCTCGGGAGTCGGTCACATCGGCACATGGGAGTGGAGGAAACTCGCCTGGGCGGCGGATGCATCGTACCTGTTCTATCGGGAAGTGGGATACGCTGTACACGAGGCCAGGGAATCTCTCAAGGCCCCGGCGATCCACGAAGGCGGCTATCCGCGCTACCCACTGGCCTCACCGAACGGATGGCTATTCCAGGTGGGCTACGCCGTGCCCGCAGAGCGAACCCTTAGCATCGAGCGTGAACCCAAGACAATGGCCTTTGCCTTCGAGCCCAGGCCGGGCGGCCTCGTCGTGCGCTACAAGAATGGGAAGGTCGACGAGCTGTTCGAGATCGTCCACCGGGCGCCGCCAAATCAGCAGAGCGTGGGCGCAGAGCCACCAGCCCAGTTGCCGTCAGAATTACGCGAACACCCCGGCTGGCAAGCGGTCGTCAAGAAGGTGACGCCAAAGCGACTGCCCAACCAGAAACAGACCGGCGAGATCCAAGGCTGATCACCACCAGCGCCGCCTCGCGCGCGGACTCGCGTCGATCTAGGGACAGCGCTGCACGACCGGTCACCGTTCTCGGACGCCGGATCTTGGCCAGGGCTCATGCCAGGTAAGATGGGAATCTGGCTCTTCTCCGAAAAGTGTACCGGCCACATCTCTGTGGGGGCCAGTTCCCAAGCCCTTGGGATTTATCGCTTTACGGCCAACGGCACGGTGGGGTATGTTGGGCACACCGCC
>JALGSS010000853.1 GCA_029821745.1 Candidatus Zipacnadia bacterium | reverse complement strand
CTGGCTGACTGTGCCGCGCAGACGACCGCCGCCTGCATCCTGACGTCTGAGGCGCCGTCGCACCCCGAGAGTATTGCAGCCCAGGAGATCCAGGCGCGCATCAAGCACCTGTCCGGCGGCATCCAAGTCCCAATCTGCAAGGGCACCAAGTGGCCCAAGGGCACGAAGACCTTCATCGCCCTCGATGTGGCCGGCAAGAAGGGGTTCGTCGCCCACCATATGGCCCTGTGCAAGACGCCGCCCCCAGACAAGCCGGAAGGCTATGTCATCACCCCATACAGGCACAAGGAGAAGTTCAGTGGGGTGTTTCTCGTCGGCCAAGATGGAGCGGGGGCCTACTTTGGGGCGCAGAGCCTGGTTCAACTGATCGACAGGGCAGAAGACAAGGTGGTGCTCCACCCCGCGAAGGTCAAGGACTGGCCGACCTTCAGGCTGCGCTCCTTCAAGGGCGGCGGCGATCGCGGCGAGGGCTCGCACTCGTGGGACATGGGCTTGTGGTCAGCTTTGGCCAAGTTCAACTGCTATAACATATGCTACACAACCGTCGGCCACGACAAGTGGGTGGACCCCGAGCCCGATTACAGGGAGCACGTGCAGGCGCTGACCCGGTACATGCGCGCCCGAGGGCTGGACACCATGCCCTTCGTGAACCCGTATTACCTGTGGAAGGAGCACATCGAGGTCTCGGACCCCGGCGACCTGGACAAGCTGTTCGAGGCCTGCCGGATCGGCCCGGAGGCCGGTGGAACCCGGGTCATGCTGTGCCTCGACGATTTCGCCAGCAAACCGGAATGGAGCAGCGAGAAGCTGTATAAGGTGCGCAGCGAGAAGGACCGGGAAGCCTTTGACGATGACCTTGCCGCCGTCAACATCGCGATGATCAATGACCTGAACCACCGGCTGCGAGCCGCCTACTCGCACCTGCAGCTTTACGTGGTCCTCCCGTATTACTGGAACCCGAGGCCCCCGTACCAGGCGGCCGGCGAGGAGTACCTGAAGAAGGTGGGCGCGGGGATCGACGACAGCGTGCGCATCGTGTGGACGGGGCCTAGGGTGCGCTCGGGCACCATTGTCCAAGCCCACATCGACTACTACCAGGGCCTCCTGGGCGGCCGCCAGGTGATGCTGTGGGACAACACGATCTACATGCACCACAATCCGCCCCACTACTTCCTCGACACCTTCCACACCCAGTACCCAGACCGGTTCTCGGAGCAGATCAGCGGCGAGGTCCATCTGAACGCGGGAACGGGCGAAGCGTACAAATGCGGGCTCCTCGCGGCCGCCGACTACCTGTGGAACCCGCAGGCATATGATCCGGAGACGTCCCTGCGCAATGCCATCGCCGCAGTGGCAGGTCCCGCCTCCGTGGATGACCTGCTGGCATTCCGCGACGCCTACTACACCATCTACGACGACTTCGCAGCGCAGTTCGGGAAGCCGGAGGCGCTGCTGAAGCTGGCAAAGACGATGCAGGAGCGGCACTTTGACGAGACCTGGATCGAGGAGGCCAGGCAGCTCCTGCGCGATGAGGCCTCCCTCGCGGACAAGATCGCGGCAACCTGCCCCAACGCGGGATTGGTCGGGGAGGTCCGCAGCCGTGTCGAGCGACACGCGGCATACCAGGAAGCCTTCGACCTGCTGGCCGCACTACCCCCGATTCCGGAGGCCGAGACAGCGAATCTCGCGCCGAATCCGGGAGCCGAGGTTGTCTCGCAAGACCGTCCCGCTGAGTGGGCGACGTACACGGGCGCGGGAGCGGGTACACTGGGTCTCGCGGAAGGGCATAGCGGACAGCACGCGGCGAAACTGACCACGACGGTCCTGCATGACTGGCAGGATGGGCGCAAGTCCATCAACGTGGCGCTGATGATCGGCGACTGCAACGGGTTCGACGGCCCGAGGGCCCCGGAATTGCTCCCGCTCCACCAGTATTTCTACAGTTTCTGGCTCAAGGGCGACGCCCCTCGAGTTGTCGTATCCTGCACGACATGGGACAAAACGGGCAACCGGAAGTCCCGAGGCCTGGGCCGCACGAAGCTGGCGCCATTCGCGGCGATAGACGACTGGACACTGTACACCGGCAGCTTCATCACGCCCCCGGACGCCGCGAGGGGAGCCCTGAAGATCGGGATCGAGGGCTTCCTCGACGAGGGCGCCGGGCTGGGCGAGATCCTGGTGGATGACGTCTACGTGGGGCGCAGTCGCGAAAAGGCGGAGCAAGGAGCGAGGGGAGAATGACCAGCAATAGGCCTGTGCCTGTCGCGCTGACCATCGCCGGCTCGGACTCCGGAGGCGGCGCGGGGATCCAGGCCGATCTGAAGACCTTCACCGTTCTCGGCGTCTACGGGATGAGCGTGATCACGGCGATCACGGCGCAGAATACCGTCGCGGTGACCCGTGCAGACGCCCACCTGGTCGTCGCGCAGTTCGATGCGGTGATGGAGGACATCGGCTGCGATTCGGCCAAGACTGGGATGCTGGCCAACGCCCAGATCATCGAGGTGGTCGCGGACCGCGCGAAGCGCCACGCACTCACGACGCTCGTGGTCGACCCGGTCATGGTTGCGAAGAGCGGGGATGCGTTATTGGCCGCCGAGGCCCGGGATGCTCTGATTAACATCCTGCTGCCGGTATCAGCGGTCGTGACGCCGAACTTGCACGAGGCCGGTGTCCTCGTCGGCCGCGAGATCGCGACGCCGGAGGACATGCGTGAAGCGGCAGCCGAGATCGCGGACATGGGCCCCCAG
>JALGSS010000060.1 GCA_029821745.1 Candidatus Zipacnadia bacterium | reverse complement strand
CTTTTTTTGTCGTGCTAGCCGGGGAACTAGCGGTGCCCTGAACCCACAATCCGCTTCAGTGGGGGTGAATTCCCACCCGAGGTCTCGTCGTTTAGGGTCTGACCCTTGTAAGCGGTGATGAAGGCTGGGTCCCACGCAAGGGAGTCCTGCCGAACCCCGTCAGGTCCGGAAGGAAGCAGCGGTAGGCAAGCGGCTTCCTGTGCCGTGGCCAACCTGGCCGGAGCTGGCTGCAAGGGTAACGCCTGGGTGGCGTTATCGACGGTGGGTGCACGACAGTTTCTTACTCCCGGGGGCGCAGCGTGCGTTGCTGCGCCCCCGTATTTCAAGACGTGATGAATGCGCTTCCTTTGCCCCGCCTGTGACCACGAGGACGTCTCAACGATCATCACCGCGGGCGAGTACCGCTACGCCCATTGTGCATCCTGCGGATCGTTCTACCTGAGCCCGATGCCCGGGGCGGATGAGCCGGCGCGAGAGTTGCACGAGTTCGCCGCGGGCCTGCGTACTCGCCGGCCTGCAACCACGGCGGCTCAGCGCCGGGTGGTGAAGCTGCTTGCGGGCGCTGGTGTCCAGCGGGGCTCAACGGTCGCTACGGACATGGCAGGCCCTCTGGTCGATGGCTTCTGGGACTGCCGCTCCCTCGATGATGTCAACCTGTCGCCGACGGCCCCACCGTCTGAGGAGCGGTTCGACGCGATCGTCCTCGCCGCCCACGGCATCGGCCGGGCGGCTCAACCTGACAAGGTGTTGGAGGGAGTACTGGAGGCGCTGGCGCCCGGAGGCTCGGTGGCGCTATACGCCGCGAATTCCCTCTTCGCGCGCCTGGTGATGGCGATGCGGCGGAAAGCCGCAGCCCGCACAGGCATTAGCCCAGCCCAGTTGCTCGGCCCGCCCCGACGGAAGGTCGTCTACAGCGCTCGCGGTCTGCGCTCGCTGGTGGAGCGCTGCGGCTTCGAGGGCGTGCGGGTGCGCTCAGGCCCGGCGGTGTCCCAGGACGAAGCGGACACGGTGGAGCGAATCATCTACGGCGTGAGCTGCTGCGTGCAGGCGGTCTTGTCGGGAGTCGTTCTGAACCACTCGCTGATCTGTGTCGGGACCCGGAAGGATTAGCCCGCTCGGAAGGGGAACCTGAGAAGAACTTCCTCTTTCCTGTGGGCGCGTGATTCAATGTCCTATGTTTCCTTTAGCCTGAAGTACCGTCCCCAGACCTTTTCCGACATCGTCGGGCAGGCGCACGTCAGCCGTACGCTGATGAACGCGGCACGCACGGGGCGGCTGCACCATGCGTACTTGTTCTGCGGCCCGCGCGGCACCGGGAAGACGTCGACGGCCCGGGTGCTCGCGAAGGCCCTCAATTGCGTGAACGGCCCGACGCCGGAGCCTTGCGGCGTTTGCGAGTTCTGCCAGTCGGTGCAGGATGGCAGGGCGATGGACGTCATCGAGATTGACGCCGCGAGTAATCGCGGGATCGACGAGATTCGGGAATTGCGCGAGAAGGTCAAGTACAGCCCCGCCGAGGCGCGAAGCAAGGTCTACATCCTCGACGAGGTCCACATGCTCACGACGGAGGCCTTCAACGCCCTGTTGAAGACCCTCGAGGAGCCGCCGGACCACAGCTTCTTCGTCCTCGCCACCACCGAGCCCCACAAGGTGCCCGCGACGATCATGTCCCGCTGCCAGCGATTCGAGTTCCGGCCGATTTCGGTGCCTGATGTCGCCGCGGCCCTGGGCAGGATCGCCGAGACGGAAGGAATCGAGGCGGAGCCGGCCGCGCTGGAGGCGATCGCACGGGCAGGTGACGGAGCGATGCGGGACGCGGAGAGCATTCTGGATCAAGTCGTGGCGTATACCGACACGGCGGTCACCCTTGAAGTGGTCAACACAGTGCTCGGCGTAACGGATGCCGATTCCCTGGCCGAGGTCGCCGACCTCATGGCCACCAGTGACGTCGCCGGCGGCTTCGAGTTGGTTGACCGCGTGCTCGGAGCAGGCAAGGACGTCGGACAGCTTCTCGCCGATCTCACGATCTACGTGCGCGATTTGCTGCGCATCGGGCTGGGGAGCGAGCCGTCCGTGTGGACGCTCTCAGGCCCGGAGGGTCAGGCGCGGATGCGCGCTCAGGCGCAGGCCCTCGGGCCGGACCGGCTCATGGAAGCGATCCACCTGCTCGCCGAGGCGCAGACGGAACTGCGCTCCAGTGCACAGCCCGCGCTGCTGGTTGAGCTGACGATTGCACGGCTCTGTCAGCAGCGGGGGGCAGCGGCAGGCGCGAGGCCACAAGCTCCGGCGCCCGTCCGTCCAGCGCCACAGGCTCCGGTCGCGAACCCGGCGGGCCCGCCACAAGCGGCACCGACCGCGCCGGCTCAGACGCCGCCACCAGTGCAGCAAACACCACCGGCGCCGGCCGCGCCTGTGCCTCCGCCGCAGCCCGTGGCGACGGCGGATGTGGACCTCGATACGGTCCGCGCCAACTGGGGCCACGTGCCCGACGAACTGAAGCGGATCGGGCGCCTTCCCGTGGGGGCTTTCATCCGCGAAGGCATCCCGACCGCGTACGCCGACGGCATGTTGACGGTCACGTTCAAGTCACAGTACACTTTTCATTACAATCAAGTCTCAGGGCCTTACCGAGACGTGATCGAGGAAGCGCTCGGGCGGCTCTTCGGGCAGAAGATAACGCTGCAGCCGTGCCTTGCGGCCAACGATGCGGAGCTGGACCGCCTCGATCCGCCGGTGCCTGCGCAGACAGCACCTGAAGTACCCGCGCAGGCCGCGGCTGAAGCGCCTGTCGCCCAGTCCGAGCCGGCGCCGCCGGCGCCGGTCGAAGCCGCGCCTGAAGCGCCTGTCGCCCAGGTAACGCCGCCTGCCGAGCCCGCCGCGCAGGCAGCACAGGACGCGCCGCCACAGGCAGGTCCTGAGCAAGCCCAGGGCCCCGCGACACTAGACCAGGCCGTAGCCGATACACTCAGCCTCTTTGATGGCAGCCGCGAAATTGATGGGGATGAATGAATTGAAGAACCCACTCCAGGCCATGCTTGAAGGCCAATTCGCCAGTATGCAGGAGAATATCAACAAGGTCCTCGAGGAACTCGAGAACACCGTCATCGAGGGCTCGGCAGGGGGCGGAGCCGTCCAGGTGAAGATCACCGGATCGGGGAACGTGTTGGACGTCGCGATCACTCCCGCCGCCGTGAGCGACCAGGACATCGAGCTCCTGCAGGACCTGGTGTGTGCTGCCGTGCGTGATGCGATCGCCAAGGCCACAGCGCTGAAGAAGGAGAAGCTGCTCGGCGCGACACCTTTCGGCGCGCTGGGGATGGACCTGCCGGACGTGTTCTGATCGCACCCACCGTCGCGCCGAATCACGCCACGCCGAACTGATCAGGCCTTGCCGCTCACAGGTCGCGACCGTCGCCTGACGAGGCGGTCACCCCTGCGAGCGGCTCGGCATCATGACAGCTTGCCTGACCTCGCCGCGATTCCGCCCGCAAGGGCTTCAAAGGGACCTTCATGCTCCGCTACGCCCCACCGCTGGAACGTGTGATACAGGAGTTTGAGCGCCTCCCGGGCATCGGCCCGAAGAGCGCCCAGCGCCTTGCCCTCCATCTGATGAAGATGGACCCGCAGGATGTGCAGTCCCTGGGCGAGGCGGTTCTAGACCTCCGGCGCGAGATCCGCGAATGCCGCGTGTGCTTCAACTACTCGCTCGGAGACTTGTGCCCCATCTGCGAGGACCCCACGCGCGATACATCCGCCATCTCTGTCGTCGAGCAACCCAGCGACCTGATGGCGATCGAGCGGTCCGGCGAGTACCGGGGGCTGTACCATATACTCGGCGGTGTGCTCTCGCCCTTGCATGGCGTGGGGCACGAAGACCTGCACATCGACGAACTCATCGCCCGAGTGGAGGCGATGGGCTCCGGTGAGGTCATTCTCGCCACGAGCCCCACGGTCGAGGGCGACGCGACGGCCGAGTATCTGCGCTCAATGCTCGACGGGCTGGATGTGACAATCACCCGGATCGCGCTGGGCCTGCCGGTGGGCAGCGATCTGGATTATGCCGACCAGGTCACGGTGGCCCGTGCCCTACGCGGCCGCCGGCCGATGGGAGAGTGACTGGATGGCACACCGGACCCCCGAGGAGCTCAAGGAGAAGGCTCTCGCCGTCATGGCGCGGCTGCGCGAGATCAAGGAGGCCGGGCGCGGGACGATCCCCATCCAGGACCTCCTGAACCTGTTCGGGACCCCTTCTTCCCCTGAACTGCTCGCGAGTCTGAAGGCGCGGGGGCAGTTGGAGTTTGTCTTCAAGAATGGCGACGGGACCTTCCGGAACCAGGGCCCCGCGTTCAGTACCGAGTTCGGCCCTGGGCTGCTCGAAGTGCCGCCGGTTCTCGCGGGCACGGTCGAGCTCAACGCCACGCAGATGGTCCTGTCCTTTGAGCCGGAGAAACGGATGGTGGGCAAGGCGATGTTCGTGGAACTGGATGTCGAGAAGATCGAAGTGTCGGAGCATCATGTGGCCGTGCGTCTGCCGGGGGGCATCTTCGACCAAGAGTATCAATTCTAGGCCCAGCGCGCAAGATTTCCCTTCAAAACTGAATGCTCAAGGTGTATCATAGGTACCGGTAACGGCTCTTGAGGCCCGCTGTCTGCGTTCCGGACAGGGACGCAACACGCGGGTATTTTCGCGTGGGTCGTTGGCTGAGGGCGACCACCCACACCTGCAACAGGTCTTCCCACCTGAACGTTTCGTGAAGTGGCGGGGTCCTCCCCGCCAAGTAGAGGAGGAACAGCATGGCACAACTCAACGAAGTACGCTGGCATGGAAGGGGTGGACAGGGCGCGAAGACTGCCAGTTATATCCTTGCCATCGCCGCGGCGGAGGAAGGATGGAACGTGCAGGCCTTCCCCGAGTATGGCGCCGAGCGTCGCGGAGCGCCGATGAAGTCCTACGTGCGCATCTCCGACCAGCCGATCCGTCTGCGCTGCTCGGTCCTGCACCCCGGCGTTGTCATCGTGCTCGATGACACACTCCTGGCCTCGGAGGACGTCACCGTCGGGCTCATCGACGAGAACGCGATCGTCATCGTCAACTCGTCGGATTCCCCCGAGGAACTGCGGGGCAAGCTCGGCAACCAGAACGTCAAGCTGTACACGGTCGACGCGACCCAGATCGCGATGGACACCATCGGTCGGCCGATCCCCAACACACCCATGCTCGGGGCTCTCGCCAAAGTCAGCGACGTCGTGAAGGTCGACGGCGCGAAGGCAGCCGTGAAGACGCAGCTCGGCGGCAAGCTCTCGGACGCGGTCCTGGATGCCAACTACCAGGCCATCGAGCGCGCCTATGAGGAGGTTAAGTAACAATGAGCGACCGCGTATACCCTCCGGACGCAGGCTGGAAGGACATGGCCCCCGGCGGCATCATCCCGCAGGCCGGCAACGCCGTGGAGTACAAGACCGGTAGCTGGCGTGCCTTCCGTCCCGTTCGCGACGATGAGAAGTGCATCGATTGTCTGCAGTGCTGGATCTACTGCCCGGACAATGCCATCGCTGTCGTCGACCAAAAGGTCAGTGGCATCCCCTACGACCTCGATCACTGCAAGGGCTGCGGCGTCTGCGCCAACATTTGCCCAGTCAAGTGCATCGAGATGAAGCCGGAAACAGAATTCGACGCGGAAGACTAAGCCGCCACGCGGGCGCTGTGTCCGGGCCGCTAAGCCGGCTTCGGAGACCACCCGCGGGCTTGCATATAGATAGGAGGAACAGCCATGGGTAAAGTAATGCCGCTCGAGGGCAACAATGCCGTTGCCGAAGCGATGCGGCAAATCAACCCTGACGTCGTGGCGGCTTATCCCATTACGCCGTCCACCGAAGTTGTGCAAACCTTTGCGAAGTTCGTCGCCGACGGCAAGGTCGACACGAACTTCGTCGCTGTCGAGAGTGAGCACTCCGCGATGAGCGCCTGCACCGCTGCCGCTGCAGCGGGTGGTCGCGTCATGAACGCGACGAGCGCCAATGGTCTGGCCCTGATGTGGGAGATCCTGTACATCACCGCATCCCTGCGCCAGCCCGTCCTTCTCACCCTCGTCAACCGGGCACTGTCCGGGAACATCAATATCCACTGCGACCATTCCGACGGGATGGGCGCTCGCGATACCGGCTGGATCCAGATCTACGGTGAGAACGCACAGGAAGGGTACGACAACCTGATCCAGTGCGTCTCCATCGCCGAGCGCTTAGACGTTCGACTCCCGGCGATGAACTGCATCGACGGCTTCCTGGTCAGCCACGCGTATGAGCTGGTCGAGGTTGAGGACGACGCAGCCGTCAAGGAGTGGATCGGCCCGTACAAGCCGGTCACGCCGCTGCTTGACATCGAGAACCCGGTCACCATGGGTCCCCTCGACCTGTGGGACTACTACTTCGAGCACAAGCGCAACCAGCTCAGCGTCTACGAGAACGCCAAGCAGGCCGTCATTGAAGAGGGCAAGCGCTTCGGCGAGGCCTTCGGCCGCGAGTATGGCCTGATGGAATGCGTAGACATGGAAGACGCCGACGTGGCGATCGTCGCCCTCGGCTCCACCGCAGGGACCTGCAAGGACATCGTGGCCGACCTGCGCGCGAAGGGCGTCAAGGCCGGCCTGCTCAAGCTGCGCCTGTTCCGCCCCTTCCCCGCCGAGGAGATTGTCGCTGCGCTCAAGAACTGCAAAGCCGTCGCGATCATGGATCGCGCTGCATCCTTCGGTGCCGCCGCCGGGCCCCTGTACCTCGAGGCGACCTCGGCGCTGTACACACAGGGCACGAACATCCCGTGCGTGAACTACATCTACGGTCTGGGCGGGCGAGAGATCCGGCCCGAGCAGATCGCCGGTATCTACGACGAGCTCGAAGGCGTAAAATCCAGCGGCCAGCCTAAAGACCCCGTGTCTTACCTGGGCGTTCGCGAGTAAGGAGGGCTTATACTCATGCCGAAGAACCTGAAGCAACTGTCCGAAAGCCCCGTCCGTCTCACTGGCGGCCACAGGCTCTGCCCGGGCTGCGGCGAACCGATCGCGATTCGCCAGATACTCATGGGTACGGACGACCCTGTGATCGTGGCCAATGCCACGGGCTGTTTCGAGGTCTCCACCACGATCTTCCCGTACACCGCCTGGAACATTCCCTGGATACACATCGCCTTCGAGAACGCTGCCGCTGCCGCCACGGGAATCGAGGCCATGTACGAGTCGCTGAAGAAGCAGGGCAAGCTCGACCCCGAGGCCAACTACAAGTTCCTCGCCGTCGCCGGCGACGGCGGAACCTACGACATCGGGTTCCAGTCCCTGTCCGGCGCCGTGGAGCGCCAGCACAACTTCGTGTATGTCTGTCTGAATAACCAGGCCTACATGAACACCGGCGTCCAGCGCTCCAGCGCCTCGCCGCTCGGCGCTCACACCACGACCAGCCCGGCCGGCAGTGTCATCCCCGGCAAGACGATGGTCCAGAAGGACCTCAGTGAGTGCATGGTCGCCCACGACATGCCGTACGTGGCCCAGGCGATTCCCGGTCGCTGGCGCGACCTGCTCGGCAAAGCCGAGAAGGCCTTCGCGATCGAGGGTCCGGCATTCATCAACTGTCTCACCCCATGCCCCCTGGGCTGGATGTGCGACCCGGCTGTCACCGCCGAGATCTCCATGCTCGCGGCTGACACCTGCGTCTGGCCGCTGTACGAAGTCGAGTACGGCCAGTACAAGATCACCTACAAGCCCAAGGAAAAGAAGCCGGTCGAGGAGTACCTGAAGCCGCAGGGGCGCTTCAAGCACCTGTTCCGTGGCGAGGATGGTACCAAGATCATCGCTCAGATTCAGGAGTACACCGACCGCAAGTGGGACGCCCTGCTGAAGAAAGCCGGCGACGCGTAAGCCAGGCCTGCTTATCTGGCAGTGGGCGGCATTCGCCGTTTGACGCGACCAGCTCTGCGGGCCCGATCGGGTCCGCAGAGCTTTTCCTTTTGGGGCGGCCTTCAGCCGGCCCCGTTCCTACCCGCACCCGTTCCGCGCGTGCCGTGAGGAGGGCTGCAATGCCCGATCACATTACGCTTCCAGCCTGCGATGTCCCTGTCGTCGACGAGGTCGACGTCCTGGTCTGCGGGGGTGGCCCGGCGGGCACTGCGGCGGCGATCAGCGCCGCGCGTCTCGGCGCGCGCACGCTGCTCATCGAGCGCTACAACCACCTCGGCGGCCTCGCCACCGGCGGCCAGGTCATCCTCATCCCGCACTTCCGCGACAACGGCCGCGAGATCATCGCCGGCATCGGCATCGAGATGCGCGAGCGCCTTCTGGCCTCCGGGGAAGCCGCGTACCGCAACGAAACCAAAGACCCGTGGTTCTTCGATGTCGAGGGCATGAAGTCGCTGTCCATCGATATGCTCCGCGAGGCCCGCGCCGGGGTTCTCCTCCACAGTTGGTGCTCGGACGCGATCATTCAGGATGGGAAACTCAAGGGCGCCGTCACCGTCTCCAAGGCGGGCCGCCAGGCATTCCTCGCAAGGACCATCATCGACACCACCGGGGACCTTGATGTCGGGCAGTCGGCGGGGGCGGACTTCGAGAAGTCCGACTTCGGCATCGGCGTGCCCTTCCGCATCGGCAATGTGGATGTTGCCCGATGGCAGCAGGCTCGGCACGAAGATTCCACCCGCATCCAGGCGATCCACCGGAAGGTGCAGGAAGCGGGCGGCTGGGAGGGCTTCCTCGGCCTGAGTCCGGTCGCGACACCGAAGGCGCAGCTCGGGGTCGTCTGGGCCAACAATTCACTGCGCGAGGGCGACGCGCTTGACCCGGCCGACCTCACCGCCGTCGAGATTGAGGGTCGTGACATGGCCCGCCGCGCCATGGCCGTCCTGCGCGACGAAATGCCGGGCTACGAGGACGCCTGGATCATCGACGTTGCCGTCCAGACCGGCGTGCGCTACTCGCGGCGGCTCATGGGCGACTACGTGATTGCGGGAGACGAAACGGCGCAGTTCGACTTCCGACATCCGGACTCTGTCGCCCGGGGCAATGACTTTCGCGCCGAGGGCCGCGTGTTCGACATCCCGCGTGCGTCCCTGGTGAGCCGCAACATACCGAACCTACTGTCAGCGGGGCGCAGTCTGTCCTGCGATCACCTCGCCCAGGAGCCCATGCGCGAGATCCATGTGTGTTGGGCCTCAGGCCAGGCCGCGGGCGTCATCGCGGCCATGTCCGTGAACACCGGCACTGCGCCCCGGGAACTTCCCGTCGAGAATCTGCGCTGCGAACTGAAGAAGCAGGGAGCCGTCGTCGGGGGCCCTGCGGACGACTGAATTGTCTTTCAAGGAGTCTTGAGAATGTCCGTCACAGTTGGTGTCCTTTCCCTGCAGGGCGATTTCGCCGAGCACGTTGCTGCAATGCGTGAGATCGGCTGCAGTTGTGATCCGGTGAAGACCGTTGCGGATGTAGAGAGCGTCGATGGCCTGATCATCCCCGGGGGCGAAAGCACGACCATCGGCAAGCTGTGCGAGCGCTTCGGTGTAGGAGACGCGATCAAGGGTCTCCATGCCGCCGGCAAGCCCATCTGGGGCACGTGCGCCGGCACGATCCTCCTGGCGAAGGAGATCGTCGGCAGCGACCAATGGCGCCTGGGGCTAATGGATATCGAGGTCGCCCGCAATGCCTTCGGGCGGCAGGTTGATAGCTTCGAGACCGACCTGCCAGTCGAGGGAATCGAGGGTCACCCGGTGCATGCGATCTTCATCCGCGCCCCGTACATAACCCGAGTCTGGGGAGAGACCCAGGTCCTGGCCACCTTCAGCGACAAGATCGTCATGGCCCGGCAGGGCACGCTCCTGAACATGGTGAAGGGGACGGCAGGATAGACGGCAGGAAAAACGGCACGAGAAGAGACACGAGAAACGACAAGAGAAACGGCACGACAAGCGACACGACAAGCGGCAGGATAAACGACAGGATCAACGGCGGGGCAACGACACGGCGAACGACAAGGCAGACGACACGGCAGACGCCTAGCGACCGGGTGGCACTGGCAGCCCGCTGTCAGTGAGTATCAGCCAGGATCAGTGAGTATCAGCCAGGATGAACGGCACGGGTCAATGACCGGGTGGCACTGGCAGCCCTGCTGCCAGTGAGTATCAGCCATCATCCCCCGGCGGGGGCGTTCGGCTATCGCCACGGCCGCAGGGCCGCGTTGGAACCCATGGAGCATGGCTGTGGGGTGTCACGGTGTGTGTGACGGGGCCCCACGGGGTCGACCAGCCCCACATTGTACGGTTTCAGCACAGCCGGAAGCCCGTGGAGTCCTCCAAGCAGCTTGCCGCCGCCCAGCCGAGGAGGTCGAGAGATGAAGGGGATTATCGTCGTCGGCGGTCTCGGTACTCGTCTGCAGCCGATGACCCTCGTCACCAACAAGCACCTGCTGCCGGTCTGGCGGTTCCCGATGGTGTTCTACCCGCTGCACTCGCTGGTCGACGCGGGGATTCGCGACATCATGATCATCACCGGCGGCAATCGCCCGGGCAACTTCTTGGAACTGCTCCGCGACGGCGCCGACTTCGGCCTGGAGCATCTCTATTTCAGCTATCAGTCCGAGCCCAAAGGCATCGCGGACGCCCTCCGGCGCGCTGAGCACTTCGTCGCCGGGGAGCCCTGCGTGCTGATGCTCGGCGACAACATCCTCTCGGGGAGCGTCAAGCAATACGTCGACAGCTTCCGGCGCCAGGAAGCGGGCATGAAGATCCTGCTCAAGGAGGTCCCCGACCCGCAGCGTTTCGGCGTGCCCCAGTTCGACGATGACGGCAATATTGTGCGAGTGATCGAGAAGCCCGCCGAACCGCCGTCTCCCTTCGCCATCATCGGGGTATACATGATGGACGCGCAGGTGTGGGACATTCTGCCCACCTTGACGCTGTCCGACCGTGGCCAGTACGAGATCACCGACGTGCAGAATGTGTACCTGGAGCGTGGGCAGCTCACCCACGATGTGATCGACTGTGAGTGGTCCGACGCGGGGACGCCCGAGAGCTTGTACCGCTCCACGCGGATGATGCACGAGACGGACTTCCTGCCACCGGTCGAGTTCCAGGAGTAGATTCTCGGTCCAGGTTGTGTTGAGGAACGCGAGATAGCCGTGGGATGGCGATGTCGTACAATCGGCGGGGCCCCACGGATGCCCACACGAACGACAACGGCCACCCTCTCGGGTGGCCGTTGTCGTTCGTGTGTTGGTTCCGCGCGCGAGGCTGGCCTACTCACATTGTGAGTAACCGCAGTCCTGGCAGACAACGCAGCCGGACTCGTGGTGCAACACGCCGCCACACTCCGGGCAGGCCCCGCTGTGGTTGACGCTGTCCTCGTCGAAAGTGATGGATAGCTGGCCACCCTCGGGTTTGATGCAGCTCTCGAGGGCCTTGCCGAAGGCATCGGCGCAGGACAGGATCCTCCCGCCACCAGGCATCCACGCCGGCATGTGGCAACTGATCCCCTTGAGCTGCCGCACAACGTGGTCGGCCGAGATTCCTGAGCGCAGCGCCAGCGAGATCAGGCGAGCGACCGCTTCGGTCTGGCTCGCGGCGCACCCTCCCGCCTTCCCCATGTTCCCGAAGACCTCGAAGGCGCCCTTATCGTCCTCATTGATCGTGATATACAGTTTGCCGCAGCCGGTGAGCATCCCGCGGGTCGTGCCGGTGATCACGTCGGGCCGCTCGCGCGGTTCGGTGATTACCTCCTCGGCGGCCGCCTTGGCCTGGTCAGTCTGCCCCGTGCTCAGAACCTGGCCCTCCCGGCAGCCATCTCGGTAGATCGTGACGCCCTTGCAGCCTAGGTCGTAGGCGAGGTTGTAGACCTCCGCAACCTGCTCGCGGGTCGCCTCGTGACCGAAGTTCACCGTCTTGCTCACCGCGTTGTCGGTGTACATCTGGCAGGCGGCCTGGATGCGTACGTGCCACTCCGGGCTCACGTCATGCGCGGTGATGAAGACGCGCTTCACATCCGACGGGACCCCAGCGACGTCATGCAGGGAGCCCTTCGCAGCGATCTCGTGCACGAGTTCTGGGCTGTAGAAGTCCCGCTCCTTGGCGATCTGCTCGAACACCGGGCTAACCTCGACCAGCTCGTCGCCGTCGAGAACCCGGCGCGTGAACGCCACGGCGAACAGGGGCTCGCAGCCGCTGGAGGCGCCGGCGATCATGCTGATCGTCCCGGTCGGGGCGATCGTCGTCACCGTTGCATTCCTGAGCTTCATGGGCGAGGCGCCCTGGTTGAACGTGCTCTGTTCCCAGTTCGGGAAGACGCCGCGCTCCGCCGCCAGCGCCGACGATGCGTTGCGGCCCTCGTCCCGCACGAACTGCATGACCCGCTGGGCCGTCTCCACGGCGTCCTCGCTGTTGTAGGGGATCCCCATCTGAATGAGCATGTCCGCGAAGCCCATGATCCCGAGGCCGATCTTGCGGTTCGCGCGCGTATTCTCGGCAATGCTCGGCAGCGGGAACTCGTTCATGTCGATGACATTGTCCAGGAACCGAACCGCGCCGTGGACCGTCTCCCGCAGTCTCTCCCAGTCAATCTGGGCCTGCATGAGCGGTCCGGTGGTCATCAAGGACAGGTTGATGGAGCCCAGGTTGCAGCTCTCGTAGGGCAGCAGTGGCTGCTCTCCGCAAGGGTTCGTGCTCTCGATGTCGCCCACACTCGGGGTCGGATTGTCGGCGTTGATGCGGTCGAGGAAGATGATCCCCGGCTCCCCGGTCTGCCACGCGCTGTCGACGATCTTGTCGAAGATCTCCTTCGCCCGGACCACTTCCACGCTCTCGCCGCCGCGCGGGTTGATCAGTTCATACGTGCCGTCGATGCGCACCTTCCGCATGAACTCCTCGGTGAGGGCCACCGAGATGTTGAAGTTTGTGAGCTTGGTTAGGTCGTTTTTGACCTCGATGAACTCACGGATATCCGGGTGGTCGACCCGGAGCACCGCCATATTGGCGCCGCGCCTGGTGCCGCCCTGCTTGATCGCCTCCGTGGCCGAGTCGAAGACCTGCATGAACGAGATCGGGCCGCTCGAGACGCCCTTGGTCGAACTGACGATGTCGTCCTTCGGCCGCAGACGAGAGAAAGAGAACCCGGTGCCGCCGCCGCTCTTGTGGATGAGCGCGGTGTTCTTCACCGTCTCGAAGATGCTCTCCATGGAGTCCTCGACCGGGAGCACGAAGCAGGCGGACAGTTGCTGGAACTCGCGCCCCGCATTCATCAGCGTGGGGCTATTGGGCATGAACTCCCGGCGCACCATCAGCCCGAAAAACTCGTCGGCGCGGCGCGCCACCTGCTCCTCGGTGGCGTCATACTGCGTATCCGCCGACGCGATGTTCTCGGCCACGCGACGGAACATTTCTTCTGGGCTCTCAACGGGACGTCCCTGCTCGTCACGCTTGAGGTAGCGCCGTTCGAGCACGGTGACCGCATTCTCGGATAGCTCGAGTTTGAGTTCGCCGGTATCCGCCACTATCTGTTGCCTCCGTGGAGCAAGATCACGAGTTGGTCATGCCCGCTTGGGGCCGCGCCGCGTAGTCGCGAAGTCGAGCCGGGGTGACCGCCTTTAGGCCTGCGTTCAGTTTCCCAGATTGCGCATGTGCCCTGGAACACAGCCACCGAGAGCATTGCCAAATCACTCTGAATGCCAGGATACCGACCGTGTTGGCTGCCGGGCACGAGGAGTGCCTCGACAACAGAGCGCCAGCCGTCAGGCTGGCGCTCGATGCAACTTTGACGGGCCCAACCTAGACAGGTTTATACTATAAACAGCTCACTGCCGCCCGTCAACAAGGGATGGAAATTGGTCGCTCATTCGTCTCAAGAGGCTGCCGTCTACCCGGACCCAAGGTCCGCCGGGCTCTCAGCCGCGTAGCGCACGACCTTGGTGACCGCGCAGACCACGGCGCCCTCGGATGGAGTCGCCACCTTCACGCCCTGGGCATTGCGGCCCGTCTGGCGGATGTCCTGGACCGGCATGCGGATCAGCACGCCCGCCGACGAGATGCACATCACCTCGTCGTCTGCCTCCACGACCAACACTCCCACCACCGGGCCCGTCTTATCCGTGATATTGAGCGTGATGACGCCCTGTGTCGCGCGCCCCTTGCTCGTGTATTCCGACAGCGGCGTGCGCTTCCCAAGCCCCTTCTCGCTCACCACGAGCAGGTCTCGCGGGTCGGCCTTGTCGACCACGGCAGTCGCAACGATTTTGTCGCCCTTCATCAGCTTGATGGCGTGGACCCCGGCGGCGTTGCGGCCCATCGAGCGGACCTTGTCCTCTCCGAACCGCACGCACTTGCCGCCTCGCGTGCTGATCATGATGTCCTTGTTGCCGTCGGTCCACATGACCCAGTTCAGGCGGTCGTCATCGCGCAGGTTGATGGCGACGAGGCCCCGCGCGCGCAGGTTCGTATCGTACTCCTCCAGCGAGGTCTTCTTCACCAAGCCGCCCTCGGTCACCATCACCAGGTAGCCGCCGATGCCGAAGTTCTCGATCGGAATCAGCGCCGTGATGGCCTCCCCCTGCTCAATCGGCACGAGGTTGATGATGGGCATGCCGCGGGACGTCCGACTCGCCATCGGCACTTGGTATGCCTTGAGCTGGTAAACTCGACCCCGGTCCGTGAAGCACAGGATCGTGTGGTGCGTGGTGGCGACGAAGAGGTCCTTGACCGTGTCCTCTTCCTTCTTGTTCAGCGCCACGACGCCCTTGCCGCCGCGCTTCTGCAGCCGGTACGTGTCCACCGGCAGGCGCTTCATGTACCCGTCGCGCGTGATGGTGATCGTCATGTCCTCCTGCGCGATCAGGTCCTCCATGCTCAGATCGTCGGCCTCGCCGGGGATGATCCGCGTCTTGCGGTCATCGCCGAACTCGCGCTTGATGCGTCGCAGTTCGCCCTTGATGACCTCCGACTTGCGTTCCTCCGAGCCGAGGATTTCCTCGTATCCCGCAATGGCCTCGTTCAGCCCGGCCATCTCGCGGTTGAGTTCGACCCGCGACAGACGCGTAAGCTGTCCGAGTTGCATGGAGAGAATCGCGTCAGTCTGGCGCTCCGAGAACCCGAACTCATCCATCAGCGCCTTCTTGGCCGCCGTGCGGTTCGCGCTCTCCCGGACGATGGCGATGATCTGGTCGAGTACGTCCATCGCCTTCAGCAAGCCCTCAACGATGTGCGCCCGGTCTTCGGCCTGCTTGAGCAGGAACTGGGTCCGGCGGGTCACCACTTCGCGGCGGTGCGTCAGGTAGGCCTTGATGCAGTCCTTGATACCCAGCAGCCGCGGGACAATCGAGTCGGAGCCCTCAACAGGCACCAGCGCCATCATGTTCGCGGAGAAATTCACCCGAAGCTGCGAGCGCTTATAGAGCTGGTTCAGCGTCACATGGGCGTTCGCGTCGCGCTTCAGCTCGACGACGACCCGCATTCCCTTGCGATCCGTCTCGTCGCGCAGGTCGGAGATGCCCGTGATCTTGTTGTCCTCGATGAGCTTGGCGATCTGCACCAGCAGCGCGCCCTTGGACACCTGGTACGGCAGCTCGGTGACGATGATCGCCGTGCGGTTGCGGTCGAGGGGTTCGATGACCGCCCGGGCCTGCATGGTGACGGACCCGCGGCCGGTCTCGTAGTAGCTGCGGATGCCCTTGTTGCCGAGGATGAACCCGGCGGAGGGGAAATCCGGCCCCGGCATGAGCTGCATGATCTTGTCGACGGAGACGTCCGGATCATCCAGCACCGCGATGGCCGCCTCCACCACTTCGCCGACATTGTGGGGCGGCATGCTCGTCGCATACGCGGGGACGATGCCCGAGGAGCCATTGCACAGCAAGTTCGGGAACATCGACGGCAGCACCGACGGCTCCTGGTTGCGCTCGTCGTAGGTCGGCTGGAACCGGACGGTTTCCTTGTCCAGGTCCTCGAGCATGTTCACGGCAATCGGGGACAGGCGCGCTTCGGTATAACGCGCGGCGCCCGCCGGGTCACCGTCCACAGAGCCGAAGTTCCCCATCGGGTCGACCTGCGGGTAGCGCTGGTTGAAGTCCTGCGCCATGCGCACCAGCGTGTCGTAGATCGACGCGTCACCATGGGGGTGATAGGTCTTCATCGTCTCACCGACGATGGCCGCGCACTTGGAGTGGGGCCTATCGGGGGTGAGGTTCTCGTCATTCATCGCGACGAGAACGCGGCGCTGTGAGGGCTTGAGTCCATCGCGCACGTCGGGCAGTCCGCGAGCCATGATAGTGCTCATAGCGAACTGCATATAGGACGTGGACATCTCATCTTGCAGCGAGATGGGCTCAATCTGCCCGGTTAGGTCTTGTTCTTCAGGCATGGATGTCTCCCGTTTCTACTGGTGTGGCCAAGTCCTCTGTCGCCCCTTCCAGGGGCTTATCAACATATCACGGCCCGGAATCCAGGGGCTTCCGCCTCTGGCTATAGGCGAACGCCCCCGTCGGGGGCTGACGACAAAGGCCCATCCGGGGTCGCGGTTCGTCATTCCCGTTCGGCGCTGCCTTCAGGTCTCCTCCGCAGGCCCGAAACAACGGTCGCCCGTCGTCGTCGTTCGCCGTTGCCTTCAAGCCCCGGAGGGGCGGCCGCCTATAGCCACCAGCGGAAGCTGGTGGGGTCGGCGCCCCACATGCCCCCGAAGCCCCCAACGGGGGCGGCAGGCCGTCTATCCCCAAACGTAACGCGGATCGTGCTCCACGCCGTGCCGGTTCAAGAAGGCGAGGGACTCCTCTTGGAAGGTGCGCGTACGGTGGTGCTCCCCTTGGCGATGTATGTACGCCTTGTTTCTCTCAACCCCGGCAATCCCGACGCTGAAGGCACCGTACCCTTCCTGCCACGCGAACCCGGATAGGTCCGGGTACTCGGCGTGCAACCAACGGGTCGAGTTCGACTTGAGATCGCGGACCGCATCGGCGACGCACTGATCGCGATCAAGCCCCATCAGGACATGCACATGGTCTGCGGTTCCGCCAATCGCCAGAGGCGTGCATTGGTGGCGCTTCAGTATGCCGCCCATGTAGTCCCAGAGACGCTTCTGCACTTCCGCACCCAGGAGCGGACGGCGATCCTTGGTGCTGAAAACGACATGACAAAGGAGACTAGAGTATGAGCCGGGCATGGTTCCCCCCGGTCGCCCCTTTCAGGGGCTTATCAACATAACACGGCCCGGAATCCAGGGGCTTCCGCCCCTGGCTATAGGCGAACGCCCCCGTTGGGGGCTAACGGCAGAGGCCCATCCGGGGTCGCGGTTCGTCATTCCCGTTCGGCGCTGCCTTCAGGTCTTCTCCGCAGGCCCGGAACAACGGTCGCCCGTCGTTGGTGTTCGCCGTTGCCTTCAAGCCCCGGAGGGGCGGCCGCCTATAGCCACCAGCGGAAGCTGGTGGGGTCGGCGCCCCCGCGTGCCCCAAGCGCCCCCAACGGATGCGACCCCGGTGTTCGTCGTTGCCTTCAAGCCCCGGAGGGGCGGCCGCCTATAGCCACCAGCGGAAGCTGGTGGGGTCGGCGCCCCACATGCCCCCGAAGCCCCCAACGGGGGCGGCAGGGCCCCCTACGCCCACAGGTCCAGGTTCTCCATTTCCTTCGCGTGGTCGACGATGTAGCCGCGGCGGGACAAGACGTTGTCGCCCATCAGGATCGAGACGATCCGGTCCGCGTCATCCGCCTCCTCCAAAGACACCTGCCGCAGGATGCGCTTCTCCGGCGCCATCGTCGTCTCCGCAAGGTCCTCCGGGGCCATCTCCGACAGCCCCTTGAAGCGGTTGACGACCAGCCGCCGGCGGCCCAGGCGCTCCTGGAGTTCTGCCAGCTCGTTGTCGTCCAGGGCATAGAAGGTGTCGCGCCCGGACTTGATGCGGAACAGGGGCGGCTGAGCGATGTAGACGTGCCCGGCGCGGATCAGCGGCTCCATGTAGCGGAAGAAGAATGTCAAGATCAGCGTGCGGATGTGAGAGCCGTCCACGTCCGCGTCGGCCATGATGATGATGCGGTGATACCGCAGCTTGGTCAGGTCGAACTTGCTGGTGGCTTCCTGGTCGCCATTCTGCCCGTTGCCATTTCCGTTGCCGTTGACACTGATCCCGGTGCCGAGGGCCGTAATCATCGCGCGGATCTCGGCATTGTCGAGGATCTTGTCCAGCCGGTAGCGCTCGACGTTGAGGATGACGCCACGGAGGGGCAGAATCGCCTGGTTCTTACTGTCCCGGGCCTGTTTCGCGTTGCCGCCGGCCGAGTCTCCCTCGACGAGGAACAGCTCACACTCTTCGGGGTTGCGGCTGGAGCAGTCGGCGAGCTTGCCGGGCAGGCCGCCGGAGGTCAGGGCCGTTTTGCGCGTGGCTTCCGCCGCGCGGCGGGCCGCATCGTTGGCGCGAGCAGCCGTCTGCGCCTTCATGATGATGCGCTTGGAGACCTTGGGGTTCTCCTCGAGGAACTCGGACATCTTCTCATACGTGATCGAGTTGACCAGGCCCTCGACCTCGCTGTTGCCGAGCTTGGACTTGGTCTGGCCCTCGAACTGCGGGTTGAGGATCTTGACGCTGATCACGCACGCGAGGCCTTCGCGGACCTCATCGCCCGTCAGGTTGCGCTCTTTCTCCTTGCGCAGCCCGGCGCTGAAAGCGTAGTTGTTCACCACGCGCGTGAGGGCTGTCTTGAAGCCGGACAGGTGCGTGCCGCCCTCGGTCGTGTGGATGGCGTTCGCGTAGGAGATGATGTTGTCGTGGATGCCGTCGTTGTACTGCAGGGCGAGCTCGACGTCCACGTCGTCCCGCTCCTGCTGGAAGTGGATCGGCTTGTGCAGTTCCTGCTTGTCCTGGTTGAGATACTCCACGTACGCCTTCAGGCCGCCGGTGTAGTGGTAGGTCTCCTCGCGCTCCCGACCGGGACGCTCATCAGCGAAGATGATCTTGACGCCACCGTTGAGGAAGGACAGCTCCCGTAGGCGCTTGGCGACAGTATCGAAGTCGAAGTCGAGTGTCTCGAAGATCTCGGGGTCGGGAAAGAAGCGCGTGCGAGTGCCGTGGGCGTTCTTGCTCGTCTTCCCGTTCTCGCGCATGGGCGCATCGGGCACGCCACGTTGGTAGCGCTGGTAGTACAGCTTGCTGTCGCGGGACACCTCGACCTCGCACCATTCGGCCAGGGCGTTGGTACAGGAGACGCCGACGCCGTGCAAGCCGCCGGACACCTTGTACGCGCCGCCGTCGAACTTCCCGCCGGCGTGCAGGACGGTCATGATGACCTCGAGCGCCGGGCGCTTCTCGGTCGGGTGCATGTCCACGGGAATTCCGCGACCGTTGTCCTGAACCTCGACGGAGCCATCGGGAAGGATGCGCACATTGATGAGGTCGCAAACGCCGACGAACACCTCGTCGATGCTGTTGTCGACGACCTCGTAAACGATGTGGTGCAGCCCTCGGGGACCGGTGGAGCCGATGTACATCGCCGGCCGGCGACGCACAGCCTCCAAGCCCTTCAATACGCGGATCTGAGCAGCGTCGTATTTCTGCTTATCAGGCATCCAATGGGTCTCCTTCAGTGCCCATGAGGTACGGGCAAGGGCTGCTTGAGCCCGGTGCCGGGTGGGAAGGCAACGGGATTGTTCAGTGCCTTGGCCACGGGGACCACCCGCGGCTCGCAGGCCAAAAGTGGGAAACTAACCTACGGAGAATGGAGGCGAAGTTCAGCGGAAACTGGCCCGTAGGCCGAACTCCAAAGGAGCCCTAGGCGCCTGCCATCCCTGCTGCGTGAGAAAGGGCCGTGGGGAGTTGATCATGCCCTCGTCCTAACCATCCCCAGCGCCCTTTCAAGTAGTGTCTGATGGTTCTGAAAGGGTGTCTTTCCGCCACTGGAAATTGTACCAGAATCAGCCCGAATCGTCAAGGAAGCCAGGGGGTTTCTGGACCTGAATATAAGCATGTTGTAAAATGCGCGAAATGGCAGAGAAAAGCGCCCGTACGCCCAATAGAATGAGATTCGGGAATGCGCTCAAACCGCCCTTGTCCGGGGACTTCGGGGGCCTGCGCAGACCCCTGCTGGAATGGTTCGAGATTCACCGTCGCGAGATGCCGTGGAGAGGGTCCGTGGAGCCCTATCTGGTGTGGGTCTCGGAGATCATGCTGCAGCAGACTCAGGTGGCCACCGTTACCCCGTACTTCGACCGGTTCGTCGCAAGCCTGCCGACGCTTCAAGACCTGGCGCAGGCGGATGAGCAGACGGTGCTGAACCTGTGGTCCGGCCTGGGGTACTACTCCCGGGCCAGGAACCTGCGTGCGGCGGCCCAACAGATCGAGCAGGAGCATGGCGGCACGTTCCCGGAGGAGCTTGAGGCCGTGCGCGCCCTGCCCGGAATCGGCGACTATACCGCCGGGGCGATCCTGAGCATCGTGTTCGAGCAACCGGTGCCTGCCGTGGACGGCAATGTGGAGCGCGTGCTATCGAGGATCTGCGAGATCGAGGGCCCCCCGAAGAAGTCTCCCGCGAAGGGCCAGATCCGGGAGGTCGCCTCGGAGCTGGTCCGTTGCGAGCGCCCTGGAGACTTGAACCAGTCGCTGATGGAGCTTGGCGCGATGCTGTGCACGCCGACGAGCCCGCGCTGCGCGAAGTGCCCGGTCAACGATCTGTGCCGCGCGAAGGCCCGTGGGCGGCAATCCGAGCTGCCTCAGGTTCCGAAGCGGCAGAAGGCCGTTGAGCGACGCACGGCAGCCGCGATCATCCGGCGGGGAGACTGCGTGCTCATCGCCCAGCGTCCGCCGGGACAGATCTGGGCGGGCCTGTGGGAGTTCCCCCAGGCCGAAGCCGACGAGGGGGACCCGCGCGAGGCTCTGCGTGACCACGTGAAACGACGCCTCGGGGTCGATGTCGCTCCCGGCACGCTGACGGTGCGCGTGCGCCACAGCGTCACCAATCAGGCCATCACCCTCGACGCCTACGAGTGTGACATGCTCGCGGGGGAGCTCGTCGTGGACGGGTACGCGGCGGCTGTCTGGGCACCCATTGAGGACCTCGCGCAGTACCCCCTCAGCTCACCCCACAAGAAGATTGCGCGCACCCTCAACGATACCGAAGGCCGCCTGCCCCTGTGACTGAGTTGAGGAACGGCTGCGGGCGGGTGCCCACTCGTCGGCCAGGACGAGCATTGATGAGTCTGACGAGCATTGATGAATCTGTAGGAGCGCACTCCGTGCGCGACGCCGTTGCCAGTGCCGTGAGGAGTGGCACCATGCGGCCAAGGGGCGTTCAAGAAGGCACCGGGCGCCGCATTGGCATGGAGAGCGCCGGTGGCACACGGTTATGGGACTGCGTGGCTATAGGGCGGCGATGGCCTCGACCTCGATCATCCACTGCGGGTCAACAAGGGACTGCACGGCCACCAGTGTCGCCGCAGGATAGGGCTCCTGAACGTATTGACTGCGCACTTGGGCGAAGTCCTTGTAGGTGGCGATGTCCGTGAGGAACACGGTGATCTTGATGACGTTGGCCATTGAGCCGCCGGCTTCCTCGACGATCGCCTTGATGTTCTCGAACACTTGGGAGGCCTGGGCGGGGAAGTCACCGGCCCCCACGAGATTGCCCTCCCCATCGACAGGCACCTGGCCGGAGATGAACAGGACTCGGTCGCACTCCACCGCGAGTGCCTGCGAGTAGTTGCTTGCCGGCGTGGAGACAGTCTGGGGCTGTATGGGGTTTCGCTCCATGGTCTAACCTCCTCTGTTGATGAGAACGTACCCGGTTTTCAGCAACCTGATCGCGCCCGCTACTCCGCAGTGTCGGGCACTCTTGCCTTGCAGGCTGCCTCGATCGCTGCGCCGGCCGTGTCGGACCTCCAGATGACCGTCGCCTTCCGTATCTGGTCGCCCGGCTGGATACGGTCGACAACTCCCATGCCCTGCACGCAGCGCCCGAAGACGGTGTGGATGCCGTCCAGATGCGAGCATGGCACGTGGCAGATGAAGAACTGGCTGCCCCCTGTGTCAGGCGAGTCGAGTTTCGCCATGGATAGACTTCGACGCAGGTGCTTCAGCCCCCTGTCGGCTTCGTCGGGGATCGTGAACCCGGGGCTGCCGTACCCGGTCCCGAGGGGACACCCGCCCTGGATCATGAAGTCCGGACAGACCCGGTGGAAGGTGAGTCCGTCGTAGAACTTGCGCCCGACGAGTTCGAGGAAACTCCCGGCGGCAATCGGCGCCTGAGCGTCGAACAGATCCAGGTAGATGTCTCCCTTGACTGTCGCCAGCTTCACGACTGACCCTGTGCGGAAATCGGCCGCGATCTTGTCGGCTTCGGGGAGCATCTCGGCCACGATCCGCTTGCCGCCGAGAGTGTACTCAAGGGCCAGTGACCCCTTCTCGACGACCGTGTACTCGATATCGGCCAGTTCCCACAGACTCGCGAGCGGGCCCTGGAGCAGGTGGCCGACATACCGGGGCGCCTCAGACAGCGTTCCCTCGCGGACCTGCCCCGTCTGGGCCTCCGTGAACCGGGCTCGGGTCTCGCCCACGGTCAACGTGAGGGTCCCGGTGTCTCCCGTCAGCGTGATATCCTCGGTCATGGGGTCCCAGCCGATGCTGTAGCCCAGGAAGGAGAACACCTCGCCGACGGCACCCATGACTCCGGTAGGCCCCATGAAGACAGGGATGCGGGTAACAGTCGGGTCGGCTGACGCACTCGCCCCAGCCAGGGCCAGGATGAGCACCGCGCCTATCAGGCTTGCACGCAGGCGCTGTGCGTCGGGCGTTGTCGCTGTTTCCGCTCTGCCGCGGTGTGAAGGGGGTCTCTTCATGTTTCGCTCGTCCCTGCAGTGTCTTGTGTCCGTGAGGTCAGACGGCCAACCTACCCCCCGACCCCCTTCCTGCGAGGAATGGGGGGAACGGCAAGGCGGCCGATGCCGTCCGTTGCCGTGGGTGTCGTAGCCGCAGGTCTTCAGCCAACCTACCCCCC
>JALGSS010000852.1 GCA_029821745.1 Candidatus Zipacnadia bacterium | reverse complement strand
CTATCCGGGCGGCGGCGCTGAGTTCCCGGGGGTATGTCTCATGGCCGATCGAGATTACCAGTTCGGCACCCACACAGATTGTCCCGATCTGGTCCCTCAGTTGACCCGTCTGAGCAACGCCGCCTTCGCCGAGTATGAGGGCGCGATGCCCGTGGACGAAGATTTCATCGCGTGGTACCTGCAGAGGCCGGGATGCACGCCGGACCTGTGCACCGTTGCGCTATCCGACGGGGAGTTGGCGTCGAACGTGCTGGTCTGCATCCAGAACCTGCAGTTGGGCGGCGAGGTCCTCCCCTGCGGGATCATCGACACCGTCGCGACCAACCCGGCGCACCGCAAGCAAGGCCTGGCACGAAGGCTGATGCTGGACGCCCACGAACGGATGCGAGCCGCCGGCGCCGAGGCCGCCGTGCTCTACACGAACCCGGACGGGCACCCGTACCGCTTCTACCAGCGCCTCGGATACGCAACGCGAGCCTTCGCTGCGGCGCTGATGGGTCCGCGCCCGGCCCCGGTCGACGGGATGGCTGCCGTGCCGGCGTCCACCGCCGACGCGACCGCAATCCGCACCCTTGCAGATCAGCACCACCAGGCCTATGATGGGTACGCGCCGCTCACCGACGCCCTGTGGCAGTGGCACCGTGTCGACCGACCGGCCTCACTGCCGGAGCAGGCACTCGTTGTGCGCCAACCCGACGGTCAGCTTGCGGGATCGGCCATCTTCGCGCAGGTGGACCTGCTCATCGACGGCGAACAGGTACCCGCGTCCGTGGTAAGCGACGTCACGTGGACCGGTGAGCCTGAGCGGACCGTGCAGCCTCTCCTCGCGGCATCTCCCGGCGAGCGTATCATGGCCCTGTGCGACGTAAAGTCAGAGCTGCACGCGGCGCTCCTCGGGTTGAGCTTCACCCAGGCGGTCAGGGAGGTCGCCATGGTCCTGCCCTTCTCCGAGCGTGCGAAAGTGGCGATGACGACGGTGCCGAATCCCTGGTATGTCATGGTAGAGTCGGTGGTTGGGGTCTAATGCAGTGGTTTCGCCGCAAGCAGCGCGACCGGCGCGAGCTCGGATTCTTCGACCATCTGGACGAACTGCGGATGCGGCTCATCCGCATCGTCTGCTATGTCTGCGCGGGCGGCGTCGCCGGTTGGCACTACCGGGTCGGCATCCTCTCGCTCCTGCGGCAGCCCGCGGAAGTCGCTGCGGAAGCTGTTGGCGTCGAGACTCTCCCTTTCCGCGTGTTCGAGCCCGCTGCAGGATTCAGCATCGCCATCCAGGTGGCGCTGCTCGCGGGGGTCATTCTCGCTTCCCCCCTGATCATCTGGGAGATCTGGCGCTTCATCGAGCCCGCCCTTGAGAACAACGAGCGCCGCTACGCGGTCGTCGTCTTGCCCTTCGCAGTGGGCCTGTTCCTCGGCGGCGTGGTCTTCTGCTACTACGTCTCTCCACGCGCTCTTGAGTTCCTCTTCCGCATCGACATGAGCCTCGGCGCTGAGATTGAGCGCACTCTCAAGCCATATCTGTGGTTCATGATGCGCCTGCTTATCGCCTTCGGACTCTCCTTCGAATTGCCATTGGTCCTGATGTTCCTCGGCTTCATCGGCGTCGTCAACAGCCGGCAGCTCTTGTCCTGGTGGCGTCATGCCATCGTCATCATCTTCTGTTTCGCAGCCATCGTGACGCCGACGGTGGATCCCGTGAACATGACCGTTCTCGCCGGCCCGATGGTGCTGCTGTATCTATTGAGCATCGTCCTCGTGCGCATGGTGCAGAAGGCCAAGGAGCGCCAGGCAGCCCGTGACGAGGCCGCCGGCATGGGCCCGGTGACCCCTGTCGACTACTCGGCGTCCGACCAGGAAACCGAAGCCTTCTACACCGGCGACATGGGCGATGATGGTTACACAGACGAGCATGTGGACGAGTACACAGACGCCGAAGATACGGAGGACTTCGAGATCCCCGGACCGAGGGACGAGGACGTCATAGACGCGGAGTTCTCAGCGCCCGACGAGACCGCGGACACGGGCGATGAGGCCCCCGTAGACGAGGCCGACGAAGATGAGAGCGCTGATGACGAGGGGGCTGACGAGGGGAGCACTGACGGCGCGGATGCTGACCGTCCTGACGAGACTGATGAGCCGGAGGAGACGCCGTAGCGCTTGCGGGCAACATGGTAGAACGGACCTGCGGGGCCCCGGTCACTGTACGACGTGACCACCCCGCAGCTATCGAGGTGGATTTCTCCACACAGCAATCCAGACTGATTGCCGGTGGGGCAGACAACCCGATTGTGTTGAACGGCCAACCACGCATGGCCGTGGGGTGTCACGATGTGTGTGACGGGGCCCCACGGATGCGCCCAGCATGGTCGGAAGAACCTGCGGGGCCCCGGTCGCTGAAAGACGCGACCACCCCGCAGCTAACCAAATCTCTAGCCGTGGGGTGCCGATGTCGTACAATCGGCGGGGCCCCACGGAGGCCCTTGGATCCCTTGCACGGGGCCCCGTCACACACACCGTGACACCCCGTGCCCATGATTGGCCTTT
>JALGSS010000851.1 GCA_029821745.1 Candidatus Zipacnadia bacterium | reverse complement strand
GTTCACCGATCTGCGCCCGCCCGCCGTCCGTGCGCGGCAGCCAGAGAATCCTCTCCTGGATGTCCGACGCCAGGAGCAGCCGGTTCATGATCTGCGCGATGCGGGCGCGGGAAACGTGGGCCAAGCGCGCCAGGGTGGCGTAATCTGCGACCGTCACGCAGGCAACCTGGCTGATGCCCGGCTGTGTGGCCCACTTCAGTCCGAAGGGCGGTCTAAACCCACGAGTCGGGGAAGTGGCGCGTCCAGCCGGCGTCGCCGGCCTTCACAGTCCATTCGACGGCCGTCTGATCCTGGAGCATCGAACCGCAACAGCCAACCGCCAGGATCGGGCCAATCAGGATCCCGCTCAACCCCATAGCACACGCGGTCTGAGCCGCGCTGGGTGTCAACCGTCTCACCGCGTCCAGGCGGCGGCTGGCCGGACATACCGGAACTTGAAGCACTGCAGTTGGAAGTTCATCGCCACCACGTCCAGGTCCGGGTTATACTGGCAGTAGCCGTTGATCAAGTCGATATCCCCGCCCTTGACGCTTTCCCACCGCTTCTCGGGCACATGGTAGACCATCGTGTCGTTGCCCGTGGGGCCTGTGACCAGGTAGACGTCGTGTTTCGAGATGTAGGTGACGCCCTTCAGACCCATTCGCGGGTCTCGTTCGCGGCGCTCATCCTGCCCCGGCCGCGTCGCGGGGGCGGGGATATCCCAGCAGTCGGGGAGTTGTTCGAAGGTCCGCGTCTTCGGGTCGAACGTGCAGACCTTCGGCCCCAGGCGGAACACCCACAGGGACCGCTTCGAATCCCACGTCGAGCGGGCGTTGTAGAGACTCATGGGCGAGGGCTTATCGAGGGCCACCTGTTTCCACGCCTTTGTCGCCAGGTCGAACTCGGCGTAGAGGTTGCCGCGGTCGTTGAAGAAGATCAGGCGCTTGCCCTCAGGCCAGTACTGCATGTGCGCCTCGTAGGGTGAGCACTTGAACAGTTTCCACACATTGTGGTCGATGGTGGACCAGCGTCCGGTCTTGAAGTCGTAGCGCCAGGTGAGGGTGTTGTCGATTTGGTGCTGCTTCTTGGCCTCCTCGGTGGAACTGCGGGCGGTGACGCGCCAGTTGGCGCCGAGGACCAGGTACATGGCGTCCTCCTCGGGCACGTAGGCCATCCCGTCGTAGGTGTGGCGCGGCGTGGGCGTGGGGCGCTCCTTGAACGCCGGCAGGAGTTTCCCGCCCCCCGACGACCCGCCGGCCCAGTTCGCGATGTCGATCACCTTGACCGTGTCCGTCGCCAGGTTCCATTCCACCGAGGTGTTAGTGTAGAAACCGGGGTTGGTGCCGCGGCTCGCCGACCGGATGCCCGTCCGGATGAGCACCGTGCCGGTCTTCGAGCGACACAGGTTGTCCGAGTAGCCGTCGCCGGTAGCCCAACGGCCGTCGGGGATTTCCGTGCGCAGCGTCTCCTGCCACGCGATGTTGACCTTGACCCAGGTGTTGGGCGGCACCGGCGTCGGTCCTCTCGACTCGCCCGCCAGCGCCGCACCGTCCCACACGAGCACCGCCGCGGCCACGTACACGATCCCTCTCATCGCGCTCCCTCTCTTTCCACAGCCGGACCTGTAACGACCTCGCCGCCGACCCACTGCGGGGCCGGCGGACTCCTCGCCCCGAACGGCCTCATGCACAAGCCGGCCGGCCGGTTCACGCGCCGCCGTCGCCCGCAACGGAACTCACCCCTTTCAGGCAAAAACAGACGGCCGTCCGTCTCGGTGCCCTCGTCTGCGGCCCTCGGACCGCAGCCGACACTCCCCCCTTCACTCTAACGACCCGCCCGCCCCGACGCTACCCCCGAGTGCCCGGACCATGCACGCGGGTGCGTCAGCGGAATGTGGTTTCCTGAGGAGCGCGGCATCCTCAGGTGCCGCACTTCGACGCTACTTCTGCCCTCGCCTCGGGGGGGATTCCGCTACTCCCCTTCCCCCACGGTGGGGGAGAGGCAGGGAGGGGGGACGAGGAGACGAATCGTGGCACACCCGGCATGCGTCTGCCTTGTCTCTCCCGAGAACTCCGTCGGCATTGGCATACAAGGACTTACGTCGCTCGCCAACGGGCTGATTTGGCGCTATGATCGGTCGTTCCCCAGCGGGCTGCGTCATCAGCAGACGCGGACGGCGTGAGGTCACAAACAGGCACCGCAACCTGCCGCAAACACGGGACCCAGGACCATGCGCCGTTCTTCGGGTTGTTTGAATGTCGACCGCACGGGTGCGCCCGTCTTGAAACACTTCGGGCACGGTGATCTCACGCCTAGCCAAGCGTGGCCAACCAGCAACCAGCGCATTGACCGCAAGGGCTGGCGCTTCTTGCTCGGCAGATGGGCGATCATGCCCGCGGACCAACTGGTTGACCAGAATCGACATCAGTTCAATGATATGGCTCTTCTCCGAAAAGTGTACCGCTCCCGTCGCTTTGGCACTGCGACCGGAACTCGTCTGGATTTATCGCTTCACGGCCAACGGCACGGTGGGTATGCTGCGGGCGCCGCCACGGAGGACAGGGCAACG
>JALGSS010000850.1 GCA_029821745.1 Candidatus Zipacnadia bacterium | reverse complement strand
GGCGTCGTTCTCAAGATGGACTGACGACGCGGTCGGCGCACGCTCGGTGTGGAGGTGGTGGACGGATGCATGCACTGCTCGCGCTTGTTATTACCGTTACTCTTACTCTCATCGGGTGTGCGGGATGCACGCCCAAACAGAACCAGGGGGACGCACCGATGCCCACCACATCTCGCGATGGCTCCGTCAAGTTGACCGTGCTGTATGACAACTTCCCGCAAGAACCCAGGCTGCGCACGGACTGGGGCTTCGCTTGTCTGGTCGAAGGGTTGGAGAAGACGATTCTCTTCGACACTGGGGAGCGAGGGGAGATACTGCTGGCGAACATGCGCAAGCTGGGCAAGCGCCCCGAGGACATTGACATCATCGTGCTATCCCACGAGCACTCCGACCACACGGGGGGCCTTGGTGAGTTCCTCGCCGCGGCCGCCAACGCGACTGTCTACGGGCTTGCTTCATTCCCCGAGACGATCAAGAAGACGGCTAAGGCCGCCGGCGCACGTTTCACTCCCGTGACCGAGGCCGTGAAGGTGTGCGATCACGCCTTCTCCACGGGCGAAGTGTCGGGGCGGATCAACGAGGAAGCGCTGGTCATCGAGACAGCGGGTGGCCTCGTGGCGCTTACCGGTTGCGCTCACCCCGGCATAGTGAAGATGGTGCAAGCGGCCAAGGAAGTAGCTCCGGGGGATGTGCGTTTGGTGATGGGGGGCTTCCACATGCGCGACGACACCGAGGCCGAGGTCCTGGAGGTCATCCAGCAACTCAAAGACCTGGGTGTGCGGCAGGCCGCGCCGTCTCACTGCTCCGGCGAGCATACGCGAGAGATATTCGCCAGGGAGTTTGGTGACGACTACATCGCCAGCGGCCTGGGCGCCGTAGTCTCCTTGCCTTCCGTGTCTCCGTAGGCCCGTGATTCCGGCTGTGTTGAAGAACTCACTTAGTAGCTGCGGGGTGGTCACGTCGTACAGTGACCGGGGCCCCGCAGGGCCCTTCTGCCATGCTAAGCGCGTCCGTGGGGCCTCGCCGATTGCACGACATCGGCACCCCACGGCTAATCTGCGTTTTTCAACATAGCCTTCCCTGGCGGGCTACCGTTGCAGCGCGAACTCGATCACCGTCTGAGAGTGCGCCGGGAAGGTGTAACCCAGCGGGTTGTCCGCGGGCATCTGCTCTGACGCCAGCGCCACTCGGTTCGGTGAGTCGAAGTCGTTGTGCGCGTCTACGTCATCGGCATTGAGGGTGCGGACGATCACGCGGTCGGCAAGCCCCGGCCCGATCACCGCGATGCCCGCCGCGATCTCCTGGGTCGGGTGCAGATTGACCACGCTGAGCACGACGCGGCCCGTCTGTTCGTCCAGCGTGGCGACGGTGTCCAGCCACGGGATGTCTTGCCCGGGGATGAAGTCCAACTCGAAGGTCTCGATCTCAGTCCAACAGTCGATCAGCGTGTCGCCGGCCACGTTCGAAGCCACCCACAGCGGCCAGTAGATGCTCTGCAGGAACATGCCGTCGGGGCTGGCCTCGATGCACGGGATCACGTTCACGGTCTGCGCGAGATTTCCCATCTTGATTGTGTTGCAGTGGCGCTGCATCATGTGGATGAACACTGCGTCGGCGAGGGCATCGCGCAGTGTGTAGCGCATCCGGTGGTCTTCACTAGGGTAGTTCACATTCCACTCATCGATGGAGATCCAGATCGGCTTCTCGATCCGTTTGTCCCGCCGCGCGGCATCGATGCAGCCCTCGACGTATCGCACGTACCGTTCGAACTCGTAGGCGCCGGCAAGCGTACTCAGGTAGGGCTCTTCGTCACGAGGGCCCCAGTAGTAGTGCAGGGCCGTGTAGTCGATCAAGTCGGCGGTGCGCTCCAGGACTTCCAGGTCCCAGCGGGTTGACGGCCCGTTCCCTGTGCCGCCGCAGGCCACGAGCTTGATGTTGGGGTCGAGCCTCTTGAGTACCTTGGCCCAGTCGCGGGCTTGCCACGCATAGTCCTCGGCTGACTTGTGCCCGATCTGGAAGTCTCCCCAGATTTCGTTCCCCAGGCCCCAGTAAGTGACTCCGTACGGCTCCTCGTTCCCGTTCCGGCGCCGCATTGCTGAGTAGTGCGTGTCACCGCCGAGGTTGCAGTACTCCACCCACGCGATGGCCTCATCCATCGTCCCGTTGCCCATGTTCAGACAGATATATGGGTCGCAGTTCACCGCTGCGGAGTACTCGATGAACTCGTCGGTCCCGAATGTGTTGGGCTCCACGGTGCGCCAGGCCAACTCCGGGCGGGATCTGCGCTCCGGTCCGACGCCGTCCTCCCAGTGATACCCCGATGAGAAGTTGCCCCCCGGCCAGCGCAGGATCCCCGGCTTCAGCTCGCGGATCGCCTCCATCACGTCGCGCCTGAATCCCCGCTCATCGGCAAACCGCGACCCCGGTTCGTAGATCCCCCCGTAGATGCAGCGGCCCAGGTGCTCGATGAACTGGCCGTAGAGATGGGGGTGGATGTCGCCGAGCTTCCGGTCCACGTTGATGACGATTCGAGCCATGATCGGGTCCCTC
>JALGSS010000849.1 GCA_029821745.1 Candidatus Zipacnadia bacterium | reverse complement strand
TCCCCATTCCCTTTCAGGGAAGGGGGCCGGGGGGTTAGGTACGACGTGGGCACCACGCGACACGGCAACTGCCGCAAGCCAAAGACTTGCCGCTACCACGGCATCACCGGACGACCCGCCGTGCTCCCCATTCCCTTTCAGGGAAGGGGGCCGGGGGGTTAGGTACGACGTGGGCACCACGCGACACGGCTACTGCCGCAAGCTGAAGACTTGCGGCTACGACGGCATAACCGGACGACCCGCCGTGCTCCCCATTCCCTTTCAGGGAAGGGGGCCGGGGGGTTAGGTACGACGTGGGCAGCATACGACAAGGCAACTGCCGCAAGCCAAAGACTTGCGGCTGCCACGGCATAACCGGACGTCCCGCCATCCCCCACGATACCACAAGCGCCCGCCGGTGAAGGCGGGCGCTTGTGGTATCGTGGATCAGCCGCGAGGGCTACTCGACGTTGATGCCGGCGATGTAGTCTTCGATCGCCTTCTGCTGCGCGTCTTCCTTCCCACGCAACTCCTTCACGCCCTCGCGCAGTTGCTCGAACTCCGTCTCCTGCTCAGTGAATTTGGACACGTACTGCTTGTACAACTCACTCTGGCGGTCGAGCTCGCGCATGTTCTTGCGGATCCGGTTCTGCTCCTCCTCGATCTCCTCGATCCGCGTCTCCTTCTCTTCGCGCTGGGCTTCGAGGTCCGCCAGCTCGCCCTGCATGTCCGCGACCTTCTGCAGCGCCTTCTTCACCGCGTCGCTGACGCCGGGCGTCTTGATCAGGATCAGCATCTGGCCGGCGGAGCTGCCCGAGAGCGCTATGGTGTCCGGGCGCTTCATTTCAGTGGTCACGACGAGCTTCTGGGCCTTCTTCGGCTCGACCTCAACCCGGAACCGATAGGCGGAGCGGGTGGTTTCCGCCGGGTCCTTCGGAGAGATCAGGTCCCAGCCATTGCGGATCGGGTGCTCCACGAGCACCACGCGCTTATCGGTCCCGTTGTTCTTGACCGTGTAGGTGGTGTCCATGCGGCTCTTGCTGGTGATGGTCATGACACCGCGGACGATCTTCACACCGAGGATCTGATCCGGGTACGGCTTCGTCTTCGGATCGATCTCGACCGCGAGGTCCATGGCGTAGGTCAGGAGGCGCTTGTCACCGGGCGCGACGTCCTCGATCAGCGCGTCGCCACCATAGACGTTGTCGGCGAACACGGTGATCGGGCCGCCCATCAGATGCAGGCCTGACGTGTTCTTCATCTGGATACCGTTCATCGGGTGCTTCGCGTCCGCGAACTGATTGTAGACGGAGAGCTTCTCGCCCTCGACCTCGGCGTTGATGATCGGGATCATCGCCGAACGCTGCCGGGGGATGGTCACGGGCTGGTTGATGGCGTACTGGAACAGCGTGCCCACCTTGCCGCCCTGAGCCATGGACCGCGCGGCGGCATCCCGTCCGAAACCGGGGGGCGGTGCGCCGGGGGCGCCCATTCCGCCGCCCATTCCGCCGACATCCGCCATCGCCATCCCGGCGGCCATCGTGGGAGCGGCCTTCCGCGCACGCCGGGCTTTCGCGCGTGCCGGCGCGGGCGCTTCAGCCGGCATCGCCATTTCCGCCATTGCTTCCTCGTCCTCCATGCCGCCCTCCCAGGTCTGCGGGCGGGCAGCGACCTGAACCGACGGCGCAACGACAGGGCGCCGCACATAGAGGGGCTCGTAGAGATCCTGGATAAAGCTCACGGGGCGGCCGGACACCATCGACAGACCGATCTTGTCCCAGTCATCGTCGGTGGTGTTCTCAACGATGGCCCAGCCCTGCAGGTACAGGCCCTCCTCGTCGGCGACCAGCCGATAGGTGGTCTTCCACACGGGCGTCTCGAGCAGGTACCCCACGCGGACGTTACGCTTCCCCTCGCCATTGAAGGCGAGGGAGACCGGGCGCTTGTTCACGTCCCGGGCCTCGTCGATGGCCTCGAGGGCTCGCCGGATGTCCTTGTCGATGTCCTCGTCGAGAATCTGGATGATGTTGACGTGCCACAGAGGAATCTGCACGAGGCCTTCTTCGGTCATCAAGTTGAAGACCTCGAACTCGATCACCCGGTCGCCGACAGATTTCTCTTGCTCCTCGGAGCCGACGACGGTGCCCTCGAAGACCTTCTCCGTGGTCACTCTGACCTTCGCGCCGATGAGGTTATCCCACAGGTCGCTCATCCGCTCGATCTCGGACAGATCGATGGAGAACGAACTGAGAGTGCGCTGCAGCGGGTCCTGCGGCGCGTATGTCACGGGGGCGATGTCGCCGCCGTCGAAGTCCTGCAACACGAGCGACTTGAGGATGTCGTTGATCTGCGCGGTTCGGAATGAGAGCTCAACGGTCGCGTCCCCTTCGACGGTACCACTGCGCTCGAAGTAGCCGACACCGCTTGAAAACAGGACGACCCTCGTCAACGGCAGGTCGGCGGCGAACGCAGAGGCCGCCATGACGGCGAGTACGGCGATACACAAAACTGTTCGTCTCATTGTGATTGTTTTCCCTCCATGGAGAGTGTTCGTTGCTATCATCTTCGCGGTGCG
>JALGSS010000848.1 GCA_029821745.1 Candidatus Zipacnadia bacterium | reverse complement strand
GTACAGGCGCGTGTCTGTCGTCTCCGGCGGGAACACCGAGTCCCCGTAGCTCCAGAAGATTCGCACGTCTCCCTCGCCCGTCTGGTGGTTGAAGACGACCTTCACATGATTGTGAGAGTACCGCGAGCCCTCGGTGAGATGTTTGGTGTTGCGCCAGGTCGCGCCGCCGTCGGTGGACTGCCACTCCTCGATCTCGCCCCCGTCCTCGTGAGGTCCTCGATCTCGCCCCCGTCCTCGTGAGGCTGCGAGGTCGTCGTCGCGCCATACACGCGGATATCGTCGTCGCTGACGAACACGATCCCCCCGGAATCATACATGTGGTCGCTGCGGGTGATCTCCGACAGCTTCCACTCGCCCTCAACTTGCCGCAGGACCTTCCACGCGGATTCGTACGTGTCGATATCAGCGTCGAGAAACAGGATGTACGGGTTGCCCTGGGAGTCGAGCTGAATGTCCTTGAGCCACACGCCATGCTCGCCACAGTCATAGAGCTTCTCCGCGTCGTCTTCACCAATCGGCAGCGCGTAGGGCGTCCCGTCGGAGCGCTGCCACGTCCGGCCGCCGTCATCGCTGCAGGCGTAGTAGACATTGTACCGCCGCGCCCACAGGTGCTTGCTTTCGACCTCCTCGGGAGTTCCGCCACCCAGGCGCGACCAGGTGAAATGCACCCGCCGAGGATACGGGCCTGTCGCGCCGATGCTGATCCCGTAGACGCTCAGATCCCACCCCTCGTCCCGGGGGAAATCGATGATGTTGACGGGGGCCTCCCAGCTCTCGGCGCCGTCCTTCGACACGCGGCATCGCCATCCGGGAGCATGCCGATACATCACGAGGATCTCACCCTCGATGAGCTTCCAGGGCTGCGGGTAGGTGCCCTTCGGGTCCTGCAGATCGGGCATCGCGCGCCACTCGGAGATGTCATATGGTCGCGCGGATTTCACCACATGCGACGGGTGCCCGTGAGCGCCGAAGAACACCAGCAGGTGGCCGTCGTCGTCCAGGAGTAGCGTCGGATTGCGGTGCGCGTCGCCATCGGGGTTCGCACCCAAGACCACGGGCTCGGCGAACTGCCGGGCAACGTGGTCGAACAGCGTAATCGTGGGCGAGTTGTCCGCGTTCCCGTAGACCAGGAAGGTCTTCATCACCGCGGGCGCGTACACGGCCATCGGCCGGTGCCACGCGCAGTAGGTCGCCATCGCGCCCGAGTACACGCGACCGTGCCCGGGCAATGTGTTCGCGGCGCCGCAGGCGTACCAGACGCCGCGGTGTGAATCGGGAAGCTGAATCGGGGTCGGCAGATCCATAGTGGTCACCAGTGGCTAAGTGTGTGGGCGGGAGACCTTGAGTCATTCCCCGTTGCGCGAAGCAGGTCCTGCGCACTGGTCATCTCGGGGAGCTGCTGCTGGTGAAGGTGCCCGTCCGCTGCCGAACGAATACCCCGGAGGTTGTTCGGCAGCGACACTGCGGGGGCCATGCGGGCGTGTGGAAGACCGTTGGCTAGGTGTGGGGTGCCGATGTCTCACAATCGGCGGGGCCCCACACGTGCGCCTAAGACGACCAGACGGCCCTGCGGGGCCCCGATCACTGTGCGACATGATCACCCCGCAGCTACATGGGTGAGTCTTCAGCACAATCACGTGTACGACGCGGGAACATCCGGCGAAGGGAGCGGGAAGGATGGACAAGCTGCGGTTCGCACTGGTGGGCGCAGGCGGATTCGGCGCGGGGCATCTCGCCGTGCTATCCAGTCACCCGAGAGTATCGCTGCAGGTGGTCTGCGACGCGAGCCCGGAAGTGACGAAGCCTCTCGCCGGCCGAGGCATCGAGACCACCGATGATTTCCACGTCGCTCTCTCGCGGGATGATCTCGACGCCGCCGTCATCGCCTTGCCCCACTACCTCTATCCCGAGGCCGTCTGCATGGCCCTGGAGAATGGCCTGCATGTGCTCAAGGAGAAGCCTTTCGCGAGGGACCTGGATGATGCGCGGGCGATGCTGGCTTGCGCAAGGCGAGCCGAGCGTGTCCTGATGGTTGCCGGGCAGGGCAAGTACTCCCCGGGGTTCCAGCACGCAAAGCCCATCGTCGACTCCGGCGCCCTGGGCAGTATCTTCCTCACCCGCGGGATCATCACATACCACTGGGGGGGAGCCTTCGCGAATGACTGGCGGTGGCGCGGGGAGAAGGCGAAGTCCGGCGGCGTGGCCGTGATCGATTCCGGCTGGCATATCCTGGACCTCGTGCACTGGTTCCGGGGCTTGCCCGAGCGCGTTTACTGCTCCCTGGGCTCCCGCAACGCTCTGCCGGGAGACTACGACGTGGACGACCGCGCTTGCCTCGTGCTGGACTACCCAGACGGAGGCGTGGGCAACATCATCTGCTGCTTCATCTGCCAGCCGTCGAACCGGCAGGTGCTGCTCCACGGCACCGAGGGAACGCTGGACATCACCAACCGGAAGGTTGTGCTCCACGAGGGCGTAGCCGAGAACTCACAGGTGACGACCTTCGCCGCCGAGGGCAGCGCGCTCGAGCCGCAGTTCGAGCATTTCCTCGGCCTGATCGATAGCGGAGCCGCCCCGGAAGTCGGGGCCCTGGAAGCCTATGACATCCAGCGAATCGTCGACGCCGCATACCGCTCCGCCGAGACTGGCGAGCCCGTGACGCTGAGGGACTAACCGCACACTACGCTGATCGTCTGGAGATGCCAACGATGAAACCCGTAGCGCCGAAGCACTTCTATATCACCGACTGGGCCCTCGCCGACCCCGTCT
>JALGSS010000059.1 GCA_029821745.1 Candidatus Zipacnadia bacterium | reverse complement strand
CCAGGGCACAGGCGAAGCCTGCGGCAAGCAGACCCGCCACCATGTACAGAGCGGAGGCGAAGTTCTCAGACCGGGCATGCACCATTTCCATCAGGACGGGACCGGCGACGCCTGCGGCCCCCCACGCCAGCAGAATCTTGCCGTAGATGTCGCCCATGCAGCGCGTGCCGAACGTATCCGCGGTGAAGGCCGGCATTGTCCCGAAACCGCCCCCGAAGCAGAACAACACGTAGCAGGCAGCCAGGGCGAAGACGACGGGCGATGACAGGCCCGGTAGGAGCAGGAAGACCGGTACCTGGCTTCCCAGCAGGATCAGGAAGACAGCCTTGCGGCCGATGCGGTCTGACAGTGTAGCCCAGAACACGCGGCCAAACCCATTGAAGATCGAGCTGATCAGGATCACCGTGCCGGCCGCTACGGGGGTCATCCCCGCCTGGCTCTGGGCCATCGGGGACAGGTTGCTGATCAGTGCAAGGCCCGCGCTCACGTTGATGAACAGGACGGCCCAGAGGACGTAGAACTGGTACATCCGCAGGGCGCCGTTGAGATCGCAGGGCTCGTCTTCGGGCTCCCCGTTCCGGCCGCTCGGGATGTATCCTTCGGGGAGCCAACCCTCCGGGGGGTTGTCGAGCTTGCGGGCGGCGAGGAGGAGAGCGACCAGGAAGATGACACCGAACAGGTAGAAGGTTTTCGCGACGCCGAAGGCGGGGATGAGCAGGGGCGCGATCTGGCCCATGAGGGCGGCTCCGATGCCGAAGCCCATCACGGCGAGGCCGGTAATGAGTCCCCGCTTGTCGGGGAACCAGCGCACGAGTACGGCGATCGGTGTGATGTATCCGAGGCCGTTGCCGATTCCGGCGATGACCCCATAGCCGATCCAGAGCACCCAGCGGCTCCCGATGGCATCCGCGAGGCCGGCCATGATCGTGCCGAGGCCGAACAGAACCGCGGCCAGGGCGGCGACGCGGCGCGCGCCCGTCCTGTCAACAAAGCGGCCGCCGACCGCCGCTGACGTGCCGATGACCAGGACCACCAGCGTGAAGGTGATGCCCACATCGGAAGCGCTCCACCCGTGGGACTCCATCAACGGCTTCTTGAAGACGCTCCAGGCGTACACAGTCCCGAGGAGCATCTGCATTACCACGCCGGCGATGGCGACATGCCAGCGGTTCGTCGTGGTCCGGACTGCGTCGGCTGTCTCGCTGGCGGCCATACGACACCGTTCCTCTGGTCCCGCGCAGCCGGGCCTCAGTGCTCGTACGAGCGCCGGCCACGTGCGTCCGCAACGTTGCGCGGGAGCCATCCTCGGTCGCGGACCTCCGCAGGTCGGCTGCGCGACGCGAGGTTGCTCCCACGGTTGGTTGAGCGAAACTCAGCTTCTCAGTGTGACACGCGCATCCTACGGCATCCTACGGCGGAATAGGGCTGGACGCGCGCTTCGTCACTTTGACAGTAGCCGGGGCGTTTCGTCTCTGTCTGGGCCGAGTATTATCCAGTTTGGCGATCGGCGACGATCATGAAGTAGGGCACATGCACGAAAGTCTCCCACACTCCGCCGGCCCGACGGATCGCTCCCGATGCTTGCCGGGCTCGTGCTCTCTCGTCATCAGTCAGGGGCAGATCAGACAGCAGCGCCGTCGCCTCCGGCGTCGCAGGTTGGGGCACTCCGAGCAGCTCCACCCACACGCGCAGGCCGAGGGATTCGAGCAGCCCCGGCAGGCGGCGGCCCACGCACGGATCGGCACCGGCGCGCGTCAGCCCGTCGATCCACACGTCGCGCAGGGATATTTCAGCCGGGTGCTCGATCGTGCCGCCGTAGTCGGGCTCGATGGCCACTATTGCCCCGCCGGGCTCCAAGACGCGCACGGCTTCCCGGGCAACGCTGTCCAGATCAGCTACCCACATCAGCACGTTCTCGCAGAATATCAGGTCGAACGCCGAGTCGGTGAAGGGTAGTCGTGCGGCGTCTGCCCCCAGCAAGACGGCACTTGTGTCTTTGCGAGGCGTCGCGGGTACGATGTCTCGATCGACGCAGAACACGGTTCCATCGCAGCGCCGCGCCAAATCTCCGGTGACGGAGCCATGACCGCAGCCGATCTCCAGGACACTGCGCCTCCGCGCGATGTGGACACGGCGCAGAAGCCTCCCACGTGGCCCGGCGAGCCACCCGGCAAGCGCGTCGGCCTGGGCTGGATTTGGCAGATCGGGTCTTGTGGCCATAGTCGAGGTGATGAACCTGATTCGCGATGCGCGATTTGGATAGGGCCCGATCCTCATGACAGGACCGGGCCCGGAACGTTCTCCATGGCTTGATGCGGCGTGGTTGTCTAGCGGCCGCCACCGGCGCACGCGCAGGCACATGCGCAACCGGCACACGCACAGCCCCCGCCTCCGCCGCCACTGCCGCTGCTTTCCGCCATCGACTTGAGCACGTCCATGGTGACCTTGTCGGCTCCGGCGAGGTTGAAGACGCCCTCCTTCGACAGGCCGACAGACAACGGGTCCATCGAGGACGCCAGGCCCGAAGTGACGTTCTCCGTCCATCCGGAGAATGAGGCCGCTACGTCACCGAAGGAGGTGCGTCCCGCCTGCCCTGAGGGCGCGGGCATTCCTCCTCCTCCGCCCGAGGGCATGACGGTGGTCCGCCCCCACGGTGGATGGTAGTGGTAGCCCCGGTGGTGCCACGTGTCGAAACGGTCATTGTAGTCCGGCGCCAGCATCAGCCACAGCAGGTCGCCGTCCGTCTTCTCGGTGCGCTGCTCGATCTCGCCCAGGGCTTCCGCGTCGGTCCACGCGCGCGTGACCACATACTGGTAGTAGCTGCGCGTGCGCTCCAGGTCGAAGCCCTTCATGCGCTTGACCGTGCGCTCGATCATCTCCTTGATCGCAGGCCCGAACTTGATGTCGGCGACGGGCGCTGCTCCGGCCTTCATCAACGCTTCGATGAACCCCTGCTCGTAGCCGTGGATGACGGTGCCGTTGTCAGCAGCAACCTTGCGGCGCGCGCCGCGCTTCTCGACGTCATACTCCGGCTTCAAGCGCAAGGTGAGCGGGTCGGCGCTCACCTGCTCGGCGATGCCCTTCTTCAGCAGGCCGAACAGGGCCAGCACCAGCACCTTGTTGAGGGGCATTTCGAGGATCACGGCTGCCTCGGGCGCGGTAAGGCCACGCTTGACGCCGCCGCCCTCAACCGACGCGATGGCCGGCAGATACTTGCCGCGCTTGCGCTTGAGCGCTTTCTCCGAGAAGTACCACACAAGCGGTAGCAGCGGGATCGCCAGCAGTTCGAGCACCGGGCTGGTGACCCACAGGAACCCGAACAAGCCCAGCAGCATCAAGAAGCAACTGACTCCCGTGCCCTGGCTGGCGCGGAACCACATGATGCCGAACAGCACGAACAGGATCACGCCGATGAACATTCGGGTGCCCGGGTTGTCGTTCCACCACTTCAGCAGAATGTCCAGCTTCGACTGCTTCACGACCTTCGACATTCCGCGCTTCGGGAATGAGACGCCGACCATGTGCTCCTGGTCTATCGTCACGCCGGGCATCAGCCAGGTGACGATGGTATGTGTATCGCTGGTCGCCTTGCCGGTGAATGCCGTGCCCTGGTGCAGCACTTCCTCGGGCTTGATATCCTTCGGCAGGTAGATGGCGATCCCCAGCTCCGTCGTCCCCTCCACGTACTGGGACCCGAACCATGTGGGGGTAATGCGCAAGGACGCCAGGTCCTTGTTCGTTGTGTCCTGGTACACGCGATCAGGCATCGTGCAAGTGAAGTGGAAGGTCCCGCTCCGGCCGGGCTGGATCGTGCCCGCGCCCATAGGTACCTCGACGCCGATGGATACTTCCGGCGATTTCCCGATCCCGGAACACTCGTAACGCTGCCCATCGGCGGCGATGACCCAGGCCGACATGTTGCCGATATCGTAGTCTCGGTCCGGCAGGCCCACGTCGACGTACTCAATGGCATGCCCTGCAGGGGAGCAGGTGAATTGGATGGTGTACTCCATCCCGATGGAGGAGTCCGGGTTCACCGTCACATCGAGGAGCATTTCCGGCACCGAGAACAGGTAGTCCTGGCTCCAGACCGGGGCGCCGAGCGTTAGTGTCGCAAGGACTGCTGTGATGAGGATGCGCTTCATCAGACATCACCCTCCTGACTGTCGTCGCTCCATCCCGTCGGGTCCTCCGGCGCCCCCGCGCCGCAGATGACGAGTTCTTCGCCGGCGGCGGAGCGCTGAGGGGCTTCGACCTTCTCACGGAAGCGTTTGAAGCACTCGCTCTCCCAGATTTCGCTCCACTCCTGAGTTAGAATGTTCCCCGCCGGCTGCTTCTTCCCGCGGGCCGGGTAGACGGTGCCGTCCGCGTCCACGCGGATCGCGACGTCGCCGCTTGCTCGTGGCCCGGCAATGACATGCTCCGGCAGCGTCTTGCCCAGGTCGAACTTCACCGGCGGCTGCCAGATGAAACGGGCGTTGTACTCGTCCGCGGCCTCGTTGACGACCGTCGCCGCCTGCGGCAGCGCCCTGGCGGGTAGTGCGCCCGCCGCATCGGCCTGTTCTTCGCCGTCGAGGCATGCCACGGCGAAGAACCACAGATCGCTGACGTTGTGCTCGACGATGCACTCGATGATCTCCTCGAGTTCGTCGCAGCTCTCATCAGTGAGAGGCACCTGAGCCACCGGACACAGCTCCCACTCGTGGCACAGCTCCCAGGCCCGCATCGCCGCGGCCTGGTCGCCTTGCGCACCGACCATCAGATCATGCTCCGCCGGGTCGCATGACGCAAAGGGCACCGTGAGGTAGTCCAGGCCCGCGAAGGCGATATCCTTGAGAGTCGCTTCATCCAGCCAGCTCGCGACCCCGCGTACCCCGGCGATCATCCCGATGTCTTCGGTGTACTCCACGAGGCGCGCCAGACCGGCGGGGTCCTCGCCGGGTTGTGCGAGGAGTGTCACGTGGGGGATCGAGGCAGCCCAGAGCTTCTGCATAATCTTGGTGCCCACCTCCGGCGCCCCCTGCACCAAGTCGGCGCGGAAGGGAGCGCCCAGCTCGCGCGCTTCGGGCGTCAGGTCGGCTCCGCCCACGTTCGTCACCGGGTAGCTGGCGGCGGGAGATGCGAGCTCCTCGATGAGGCCCTGCACCCGCATGAGATCTTGCTTGATTACGTCCCCCGTGGCGCCGTGGAAATTGGCCCGCACTTCGGCGGTGATGGCGGCCTCGTCCAGACCCTCGAGGGAACCGTGGGCCATCAACACACCGACGGGGGACAAGTGCGCGGCTTCGGCGGCGTTGGCCATGAGTATCCCGCCGCCGTCGGGATCAACCCGCAGATGGAAGCGGGTGGCAACGTCTCCGTCCATGTTCAGAAAGTGATACAAGCCAGGCCCGATGGCGATTCCTGGTTTCCCAGCTCTATCGCCCGTTTTCTTGTCTGGCATATCAATCCTCCTACTGCTTGCGCGCGTTACTGGGTCGCGACGTGCGCGTGTTCGGCTTCCTGAGCGAGCTCAGCGCGGCGCAACGGACAGCCTCCACCGCAGACCTGCAGGTCGGGGCAGTCCCAGCAACGGGGCTCCAGCCCGGCCTCGCGTGGCCTCTCGCGGCGGTCGCGTATTCGTCGGAACAGCTCAGACTCCCAGATGGCTCCCCAGTCGTCGCTGAGGATGTTACCGGCCGGCTCATAGTAAGACTGGCACGGCAACACATCGCCGTTGGGCTCAATGCAGACCGAGTACTCCGCCGCGTTGCAGCATTTCGCTCCCAGACCTAGCTCGATAGGGGACAGGCGGCAGTACTCGGTGGGCGTGTACCACAGGAACTGCATCTGAAGCTCGTCGGCGCGTTCACGGACCGCCTCCAGGAGCCCCGGCAGCTCTGCCTCCGCGAGACCCTTGGGATTGTGTCGCCCGCCGCCCGAGCAGATCAGGCTATTCATGGCGAAGGTGGTCACGCCCAACTCGTGGACGAAATCGACGATCTCCAGGGCGTGGTCGCAGTTCTCCCGGGTCAGCGTCGTGTTCGTGATCGTGTGAAGCCCCGCTTCGATGGAATTGCGGATGCCCGCCACTGTCTCAGAATGCGCGTCGGCTCGCACCACTCGGTTATGGATACCGGCACGGTGCGAGGCAAGGGTAACCTGAACATGGTCCAGCCCGGCCCGAGCGAGCTGCCTTGCGTAGGCCGGCTCCGCGAGCCTGCGCCCATTGGTGTTGATGCCGCAGATCTGCCCGAGCTTCTCGGCGGCCCGGATCAGTCCGGGCAACCCTTCGAACAGGCTTGGCTCGCCGCCGGTAAAGATAAGGTGCGGCACGCCGATGTCCGCGAGTTTCCGAAGCACGCGCTTCCAGTCGCTCAGCTCCAGGGACACCATGCCCTTGCGTCCCGGCTCATTGTAGCAGTGCTCGCAATCGTTGTTGCAGGCATATGACAGGGCAAGGTCGGCCTTGTAGGGGGCCTTCGCGCGGGTGGAGAACAGGGGAGCCCGCGCGATGTCCAACTCGCAGGTCGGGCAGCCCTCGGTCGGGGTTCTGAGGGCCTCGATGCTTCGGCAGATCTGGTTGATGTCTCCCTCGATCTCGTAGGGCGGCGCGTCGGGATACCAGCCCGCAATCAGACCGCCTACCCGGGATGCGGGCACGCCGTCGAGGATCATCCGCGCCATCTCCGCGGCTCCGGCCGTCAGGTGGATCGGGTCGGCGACATTCGCGAACAGCGCACCGGTGCCGTCGGGATGGATACGCAGGTGCAGGCGGACCTTGCCCTGGGCATTGTCGTATCGGTAGGTGTAGAGCCCAGGCCGGGTCCGGCCGCGCCCGTAGACCACGCGCATCTGACGCAGGAAGACGCACCAGTCCGCCCTCCAGGCATCCAGCGCGCGGCCCATCCACGTCGACCTCACCACTTAGGCGCCTCCTCTAGATGGTATGAGGTGCCGCAGTAGGGGCACTTCACAAGTATGGCGCCCTCCTGCAGAGAAACCGACTTCTCATCCAGCGGCGCCCCGCAGCTCTGACACTTAAGCTGCTCCTTCTCAATGTCGCCCGTCAGGTCGACCTTCTGCACGATGGTCCGCTCGGGCGCCTTGGCCTTCGTCAACCAGCCGATAGCGACGGCTCCCCCCAGCATGACGATGCCGATGATAACCTTGTGTACCTGTCCCTGGCTGCCGGCAAGGAAGACGAAGCCGACGAGCCCGACGAATCCGGCCAGCGCGTACATTCCTGTCTTCAACGATGTGCGGACGGTCGGCGCAGCCACCTGGGGTGGCCATCATCGCGCGGCATCGACCGGCCGCCTCACCTCCTTGCCTGGTGACACAGTTAGAGTGCCATTTCGCCGCCCAACAAGCCGCCACCTTCCCGCCGCCCCACGCGACGGTTCAGGGCGAGAGCCGAGCAGTCGCCTTGCGGTGGCGTCTGGGCGCGCTCACGGTGCCGATTGGCCCTGCAATGCCCTGTCGACGCTATGAGTCCGCGATGCGCCACAATGAGGACAATAAATCCGCTGAAGAACCCCGCCAGATCGGTAGACTTTAGTTGGTCTGGACGAAAATCACTGTATAATGCCTCCAATTGCTGAGCATAGCGCACGGGAGCGAGTTATGGCGAACCGGAGACACTGCCTGATAGTGGCGGCGACGATCCTCGCTGTTGCCATTGCCGTACCGACGTTCGCAGCCACGATATCCTACGACAGCATCCCGGCAACCTATGGCCCGGTCGTTATCCCGTTCGCCGGGAAGCCCCACGTTGGACATCCCCCAGTGGAATCCTGCCTCTTTTCCGGGCATGGAACTCACGGGGATCGACCTTGAGCTGAAGGGCATTCTGTCGGGGACCCAGGGCTATACTCTGGAGGGTGGGGTGGACGCCACAGTCACCCTCAACACGACCGCGACGTTGTCCCTGGCGTACTTGAGCACAGACCTAGTCGTATCCATCCCGACGCAGACCAACTTGTACGAGCACCTGGACGGCGACTCCAACGCTTCGGTGGACCTGTCCAACTCCGCGACGAATTCTGAGACGCTCGGCGGGAGCTACTTCCCGACGTTTACGGGGAACGGCAACGTCACTGTCGATCTCGGTAGCGTGGTGCAGTACAACGATCAGGGCACCGGTGGAACCGTGGCGTTCCTGCACTCGCCCCAGGCGTCAGCGGAAGGGAAGGTCACGTACACCTATAGTGACACCATCCCGGAGCCCGGAACCTTCGCGCTCATGGGCCTCGGTCTCGTCGGCCTGATCGGGTTTGTGCGCAGGCGCCGCGACGCCGCATAGTCGCCGTGTTGCGCTGAATGGCTTACTGACAAGGGTCGCTCTACGGAGCGGCCCTTTTTCGTGATGGGCAGCCCCACGAACCAGTGACGGCGCTCCTCACGCCTTGTGGAGGTCTTCGAACCATGTCCGGATCACCCAATGTCCTGCTGATCACCGCCGACCACATGCGCCACGATGCCCTCGCCTGCAATGGCAATCCCTTCGTGGAGACGCCGAACCTGGACCGGTTGGCCGCGAGAGGCGTAACCTTCGCGAACTCCTTCACACCGAACCCGATCTGCGTGCCCGCGCGCGCCGCGATCACCACCGGGAACTATCCCCACGTCTGTACCCGCAACAAGAACAACGCTGGGCTGATACAGGATGACCAGCCGAAGATCGCCCAACATTTCGCGGACTGCGGCTACGCGACGACGGCTATCGGCAAGCTGCACTACGTGCCCTATGCGCCGCCCGGAAAGCCCCGTCTGCTGCATGGTTTCCAGTATGCGGAGCTGTGCGAGGAAGGCCGCATGTTGGCCCAGTTCGATCCGCACGGGGAGCTTCGCGGCGTGGAGGATTACCACGACTACCTGCAGGACGTGGGGTGGGGAGGCTACGGACGCGCCCACGCCACGGGCAACAATGATGTCCACCCGGCGGCCTCGCCGGTCCCGGCCGAGCACCACGTCGAGGCCTGGGTCGCCGGCCGCAGCGTCGCCACGCTCACGGAGCATCTCGCGACGAGGCCGGACCAGCCGTTCTTCATGTGGTCCTCGTTCATCAAGCCCCACGCGCCGTACGATCCGCCGTACCCGTACAATCAACGCTATGACCCGCGAGAGATCCCGTCGCCTACCGGCTCCTATGACCTGCTCGCGGACCGCGACCCGATGCTCCGATCTGCGCCGGCTGCATACGGCTGGGACCGGATGTCGCCGGAGGCCATCCAGGTCGCCCGGGCGCATTACTACGGATTGGTGACCTTTCAGGACGAGATGATCGGCCGGATCGTCGGCTGCCTGGAAGCCGCCGGGGTGCTGGACAACACCATCATCGCCTACACATCCGACCACGGCGATCTGTTGGGAGACTTCGGCTGCTTCTTCAAGAGCAACATGTTCGACGGATCGGTGCGCGTGCCACGTCTGTTCGCCGGGCCCGGAGTCGCTCCCCGCGCGGACCCGGCGCCGCAGCTAGTCGGCCACCAGGACATGCTGCCCACCTTGTGTGACCTCACCGGCAATCCGCTTGACCGTCCGGTCATGGGCGTGAGTCTTGCTGAGCAATTGGGCGGCTCAGATGCCCCCACGCGCGAGCTGTACGTGTCACAGTGTCTGTCATCCCCGCAGCAGCGATACATGGTCCGCACTGACCGCTGGAAGTACGTGTATCATGAACTCGGGGGCATCGAGGAGCTCTACGACGTGGCGGAGGACCCGGGTGAGTTGCGGAATCTGGCAGGGGACAAGCCGCCGGTCGTTGCCGAACTGCGGGGCGCACTGATAGACTGGTGTCGCGAGAATGGGGATGTGGAGATGCTGGAGGCCGACAGCCTGAAGGTCGCGCCCGAAGATGCCGCGCGGGTGGAGGGCTTCCAGGCCGGGCGCATGGGCTGGCGCTGGTATTGAGGCCGGGCCCACCCACAACTGCCATCGCTACTAACCGAAAGCTGATGAGGCAATGACTGAGACCGTGCAAGTAGAGGGCCCAGGACCCGCGTTCCAGACCGTTGCCGTGATCGGTGCAGGCAATGGCGGCAAGGCGGTCGCAGCGGATCTCACCTTGCAGGACGTGAATGTTCGGCTGTTCGAGTGGCCGGAGTACGCGTCGAACATTGAGGCCCTGAAACAGACGCCGATCGTCGAGGCCCACGGCGTAGTCAGCGGCGAGGCGCATCTGGATCTGGTGACGACCGACCTGGGGGCCGCGATTGATGGAGTGGACCTGATCGTCGCCTGCGTCCAGGGGCCGGCCCACGCGCGCTTGGCGACCGAACTGGCCCTGCTGATTGAGGACGGCGCGATCATCGTCCTCAACCCGGGGTCGACCGGCGGCGCGCTGGAATTCCGGCGCATCTTCGGGGAGTACAAGATCGACAAGTATGTTCTGCTGTGCGAGACGGGGACCCTGACCCACTGTGCCCGGGCGAAGGGCGAACGCGGGGTGCACATAGGCCTGCGGGTGGCGCACATCGCGTTTGCTTCGCTGCCGGGCGAAGCCACGGCGGACCTGCATACCTTGCTTCAGCCGCTATTCCCGGGCCTCAAGGCCAAGGCGGACGTGCTGGAGGTCGCGCTATGCAACGGGAACCCGGTCATCCACCCGGCGATCATGCTCGCCAATGCGGGCGTGATCGAGACCAGGGGACCCGAGCACAAGTTCTACGCGGAGGGTGTGACTCCCGCCGTTGCGCGGGTGATCGAGGCGGTCGATGGCGAGAGGATGGCTCTGGGCAAGGCCCTGGGCTATGACCTGATCTCCGAGCCGCAGATGTGCCGGGAGCAGGGGTATTCGGCAAGTGCGGATTACCATGAATGCTACAGCAAGAGCCCCGTGTTCGGCGAGCTGGCCTCGCCGCCGGGCGTCGAGCACCGGTACCTGCACGAGGACTGCGGCCTGGGTCTCGTCACGTACGTCAGCCTGGGTGAGATAATGGGCGTGGAGACACCGATGTCGCGGGCGATCCTGACCATGGCGAAGGCCATGACGGGTCGCGACTACCTCAAAGAGGGCCGTCGGGCAGCCGAGAGACTTGGGCTCGCGGGCCTGGACGAGGCACAGCGGGCGGCCTTCCTCCAGGAACGCCGCCGCGTCTAGTCGGGCCCATCTCACGGCTACTTCCGGTCGAAGAAGATGTTCTTGCCCTTCACCGAGATCGGGATGCCGTGGGCGATTCTGACTTCCGGCCCGAGTAGCTCGATGTTCACGGCACAGATGCCTATCGTATACATCACGCGGTTGTCGACCCGGCGATCCGCAGCGACACTGACGGCGCTGCCGATGGCGATCCCCAGATCGCCTGCGTTGTATGCGCACCGCGCATTGGCTTTCTCGGACGCGGCGCAGCCATTGTAGCCGCAGAGGTTGCATCCGGGAATGCCCAGGCGCCGCAGCTTCGTGCCGAGGATCACACAGGCCTCCGCTTGCCCCAGGTTGTCGGCGTCCCGCAGGAAGAACTCGGCGCCCACTTCCTCCCCGTAACGCCGCATCTCATCCATCAGTCTCTGCTTCTCGGGCCCGTCCGTCAGCACAGCCGTGACGATGTTGTCCGCGCCTCTGCCCTTCGGAGCTGTGCGCGCGGCGACGCACATCTGGCGCGCGACATGTAGTGCGGCCTGGACTTCATGCTCCCGGTCGATGGTCAGCATTGGCGATCACCCGTAGATTGTGGACTGTGTGATCAGAAGAATACTTCCGTTGCTCCCTCGCCACCCTCTTCGTGCTCCGCGAGCTGGAAATCCCGGACCTGGCGATGCTTCTTCAGGAACTCGTGGATGCCCCGCCGGAGGGCCCCGGTGCCCTTGCCGTGGATGATCCGGACGTGTTGGAACCGGGCGAGGGTCACGTCATCCAGATAGCGCTCCAGGTCGAGCAAGGCTTCGTCAACGGTGGTGCCGCGCAGGTCGATCTCTCGCGGCACCGAGAAGCTCTTGCGTGTCTGCATCGCCTCCGCGAGGCGTACACTGTCTTCCGCCGACTGCTCCGCGGGGGGCAGAAGCTCCGTGAGCTTGGTCTCCACGCGTACGTTGCCCACCTGCACCTCGGCGATGCCCTCGCGGGGCACTGCGACGACGGTTCCATCGCGGCCCAGCGCCGGCACGTGGACCGGGTCGCCCATGAGCACGTAGGGCAGGCCGACCGGCTTATCCTCATCAGGCGTCGGCTCCGGCTCGTCCTGTTCCGGTTCGGCGGCCCGGGCGGCCTCGCTGTCGATTTCGCGGCGCAGTTTCGCGATGTCCTCCCGGCGCTGCTGGGTCACCTTAGACTGCCGCGTCTGGCTCTGCAGGTCGGCGATGATCCGCCTGGCCTGCTCCTCCGCCCGGCGCACAATGTCCCGCGCTTCCTCGAACCCTTCCTCGATGGACCTCTGCCTTTGGGCTTCCAGCTTCCCCAAGTCCTTCTCGTATCGCTCCTTAAGCCGTTCGAGATCGCGCTGGGTGGACTGAGCCTCATTGGCCTTGTCGCGAAGTGTGCGCTGTTGCCGTTCGACCTCCGTCACGGCCTGGTCGAAGCTGAACTGCTCGTCGGTGAGGAACTCGCGGCCCCGTTTGACGATGCTGCGCGCGAGCCCAAGTCGCTGGGCGACCTCGAAGGCGTTGCTGGAGCCCGCGCGGCCGATCAAGAGTTTGTACGTGGGCTGCAGGGTCTTCACGTCGAACTCCACCGACGCGTTCTCCATGCCCGCGCTCGCGAAGGCGAAGGCCTTCAGGTCATTGTAGTGCGTGGTGGCCACCGTGCGGCACCCGGCGTCATGCAGCTCGGTCAGGATCGCACGGGCGAGGGCCGCTCCCTCGGTGGGGTCCGTCCCGGCGCCGAGTTCGTCGAGAAGCACCAGCGCCCGCACGGAGGTGTCATCGCTGCCGCGCCGTTTCTGGTTGCGCTGGTGCGCGTTGACCCGGTTGATGATCTTGACGATCTGGGTCATGTGCCCGCTAAAGGTGGAAAGGGACTGCTCGATGCTCTGCTCATCGCCGATATCGGCGTAGATGTA
>JALGSS010000847.1 GCA_029821745.1 Candidatus Zipacnadia bacterium | reverse complement strand
CTTGGTGCTGCCGGTCGCCCCCCGCACGGGGGCGTGGATTGAAACCTCCCGCCGACCGCCTCACCCACGGCGAGACGCAGGTCGCCCCCCGCACGGGGGCGTGGATTGAAACTTTGTGAGCTGCAAGCAGAGCGTTCACAACGCTGGTCGCCCCCCGCACGGGGGCGTGGATTGAAACAGCAGATCACCCAACACCACATTGTCCGCTTCGTCGCCCCCCGCACGGGGGCGTGGATTGAAACCGGAGCTTAGCCGGACCCTGAGCAATCCGAAGCATGTCGCCCCCCGCACGGGGGCGTGGATTGAAACAATGAGGCTCACGGCCTGAGGCGCGACGTGGTGCGGTCGCCCCCCGCACGGGGGCGTGGATTGAAACAACATGCTCAAGTTTCAATCGCGAATTCAAGTCTGAAACGCAACGGGGGGGAGGGGGAGGTCGTCAGATGTCTTGCTTGCCTTGCTCGCGACAGCATGAGTAGAATGGGTCGAGCGTAGATCCGGATCCGCCGGGAGTCCAATGATTCCGGGGCGGACGGGGTTTTACGATCAGGGCATATGTCCGGTAGCCCCCCGGAACCGTTCTTGGGGGCGTTGAGGTGGGTGCCCCCTCGCCAGGCATCACGATAGGATGTCCGGTGATAAGAAGGAAGGAGACACCCACATGATTACCAGTACCGAAGATCGCGCGTCAGATCAAGCCCGTCGTCTGCGGCTCAAGACACAGGAGCATCGGCTACAGCGTCTGGTCGTCGAGGGCACCAGTGTCAGTCCCTGGGAGGCCGAGGTTCTCGTCGACGTAGTCCAGGAGGTCTACTTTTCCGAGCCGAAGGATCGGCCGATGCAGGTCGGCCAAATGCGTTACGCGTACGTGGCGGCGACGGAGGGGGCTGGTAAGCCGTTGGCGGCCTGCGGTCTGCAAACGGTGGTCCTGACCGTGCAGGCTAAGGAGGACATCCAGATCGGCGCCCGGCAGGGGCAGGCGGGCTTGCGGCGGCATCGGGTCCTGCGTCTGAGCGAGGAGGCTCGCGAGCAAGGAGGCCTTCTGACTCAGGAGGACTTGGCCCTGGTGTTGATGAGCGACGTGCGGACGGTTCGCCGGGACATTGGCGCGTTGCGTCGGGACGGGATCGTGGTGGCGACCCGGGGTCAACAGAAGGATATTGGTCCGGGCGTGACACATCGGGGGGTGGCGATTCGGCACTGGCTGGAGGGGCAGGAGCCGGTGGCGGTGGCCCGGCAGATCCGTCACAGCTTGCAGGCCACCGAGCGTTACATTCAGCACTTCTGCCGGGTGGTGTTCTTGTGCCGCAAAGGCTTCGTGGCGCTGCAGATTGCCCTGACGGTGGGGACCTCGTTGGGAAGCGTGCACACGTATCTGGACATCTACCACGCGATCAAGCACAAGGCGGTCTATAACCGGCGACTCGATGAGTTGGAGGTCGTCGGGGCCACGCATTATGAGGCGCAGGACGAAAAAAAGGGGGTACGTTCGCGGCGCGGGAAGTCCGCAGGCGAGAGGAGGCAGCCATGATGGGGTCGCTTCAGAAGCGGGCGGCTTCGTACACCCGCCAGCATCAGAAGAGCTTTGCCGGGGCACTGGGGGCGTTCCTTCAAGAGGAATGCCCGCAACTGGGCGGCCGGCGCACGCGTGAGGTGCTGGTGGCGTCGATCGTCAAGTTGGTCGATCAGTTCTATCCGAAGACGACGCACCTGCGAGCCGGGCAGACCCCATGGACGACGGTCTGCAAGAACGAGAAGGCGTCGTACGGGAAGCGGATCAGCGACACGCGGCTGACCAGCGTGGTGCTGGATCTGGTGCGCTGCGAAGACGCGGCCGAGTACGCGGCCGGCAAGGGGCTGGACGAACTGAAGCGAGAGGCGGTGATTCGCCTGTTCACCCAGGCCGACGCACAAGGCGGCTGCCTGACGCAGGTGGAGGTCGGACTGTTGTTGAAGATCCACCCGGAGAGCGTTCGCCAGTACCTCCAGTCGTGGGAGAAGGAGCACGAGGTGGTGGTGCCGCGGCGGGGGACGATCCACGACATGGGACCGACGTTGACTCACAAGAAGCAGATCATCCACAAATTGTTCCTGGAAGGCCGATCGGTGGAGCAGGTGTGCCGCGAGACCTCCCACAGCCCAGATGCGGTTCATCGGTATATCCAGGCCTTCAAGCAAGTGCTACTGTGTCACCGCAAAGGGCTCTCCTGCGAACAGATCGCCTTTGCGGTTAGGATGAGTTCCCGACTCGTGGGAGAATACCTGGCGTTGATCGAGAAGTTCGCGGCGGACAATCCAGCGGTCGAAGCCCTCTTGCTTCCGAAGCTTGGGGCCAATAGATAACGAGGTCAAGGGGCGGACACCTGACCCTACCGGACAGATGCCCTTATTTCGGTACGCACACGCCTGGGAGATGCTCGACGAGTTGAAGGCCCGGCGCCTGCTGGCCACCGTCCGCGGCAAACAGGCGGCCGATTACGACTCGATCGTCGAGACGCTGGTCCGCGTCTCGAGCCTGGTGAACGACTTCCCGCCGATCCGCGAACTGGACATCAATCCGCTG
>JALGSS010000846.1 GCA_029821745.1 Candidatus Zipacnadia bacterium | reverse complement strand
GAGAGGAAGTGCGGTATGTTCAAGTGTGCATTTCTGGGATGCGGACCGCGGGCCCGCGGACACGCGCGCGGCTATGCGACTGTCCAGCGCGGCCAGATGGTCGCCCTGTGTGACCTCGACGAGCAGCGCCGCAACGACTTCGGCGATGAGTTCGGCATTGATAACCGCTACGCAGACATTCGTGAGATGCTCGACAAGGAAAAGCCGGACGTCCTGCACATCGTCACTTTGCCCTCCCTGCGCGTCGAGCTCATGTCCATCGCGGCCGAGCATAATGTGCCCGCCGCCATCGTCGAAAAGCCCATTGCCCTCGAGGGAGAGGACTACCGCCAACTGCGTGCCCTGGAGGCCGACTCGCGCACTAAGTTCTGCGTCAACACGCAACTGCATTTCCACGCCCGCAACCTGGAGTTGAAGCGCGACGTGGCCGAGGGGCGGATCGGTGACGTGCGCTTCGTGGATGTGAGCGCGCGCTCCACACCCCTCGACCAGGGCGTGCATGTGCTGGAGCTGGCGCACAGCTACAACGGCTTCGATGCCTTCACGGGTGTCTTTGGGCAGGTGGCCGGCGGTGAAGATCTGGACTCCAGACAGCCCGCGCCGGGAATGGCGACAGCGACGATCAACTTCGCCAACGGAGTGCATGGGATGCTCGTCTGCGGCGCCGCCGCGCCACTGGCTACGGACCGCGTGGATGTCCGCTACGCCCACAAGCGCGCCGCCGTCTACGGCACCGACGGTTTCGTGCACTGGACCATGGGCGGATGGGAGCGCCGCACTCTCGCGGGCGGATACGAGAGCGGCTCGCACGACTACGGGACGGAGGACGACCTCGCGCAGGGCCGACTCACTGAGGCGGCCTTCGACTGGCTGCTGGACGATGCCCAGCCGCACCCGACCCGGCTGGTGCGCTCGCTGGATCAGTTCAACGTGATCCTGGGTATCTACGTCAGCGCTCTGAGCGCCAGGCCGGTTGATCTGCCCTTCGACCCGCCGGACGGGCTGCTGGCGGCACTGCGCGAGCGCCTGCTCGACTGAGGCCCTGCGGTTTGGGAGGCGCAGGCACTGGGGACGATCCCCAGCTACTCGGCCGTCCTGTAGACGGATACCTCTTGCTCAAGTCGGCTGCCGAGGCGGTCCCTTGCGGTCTCGAGGTCGTACTGCGTCTGCAGGTTGAGCCAGAAGGGTTCGCTGGTGCCGAAGAAGCGCGACAGGCGAAGAGCCGTGTCCGCCGTCACCGCGCGTGTTCCGTGGACGATCTCGTTGATGCGCCGCGGCGAGACGCCCGTGCTCTTCGCCAGCCGGTATTGGCTGAGCCCCATTGGAATCAGGAACTCCTCCATCAGCACCTCGCCCGGATGGACTGGAGGCAGTTTGCTCGCCATCATTGCCCGCCTTTCAGTGGTAGTCTATGATGCCTGCCACGGTACCGCAGCGCGTTAATAACGTCAAGCGCTATGCCGCAGGTCGCAATGTGACTCAGCCAACCGATGCCGTCGCTACACCCAGGAGTGTGCACCTATGCGAGATGTGACCGTCGTCCTCTTACTCGCTCTGATCTCTGCGCCGGGACTCACCGCGCAGATCGGCCGGCAGTTCACCTTCGATAGCGCCGACTTCGGCGGCGGGAAGTATAGCCCTGTCGTCGCCGACGGTGTGGCGCATTACGTGCTCGAGCACGGGTACATCGCCAATGTGCAGCAGGAATTCCCGGCGCTTTCGGTGGCCGATAACCCGTTCTTCGGACTCCGCGCCCGGGACGTGAAGGGCGGCATCTTCGTCAAGTTCAGGATCGACGGAGAATGGCAGAGGAGTTGGGTCATCGCGGGCTGGAAGCCCTCGGAGTTCGAGACGAAGTACGTGGACCTGCGCCGATACGGAGATGAGGTCTCGGGCGTGTGGTTCAACAGCCAGAGCAGCACCGACGGGGCCGAGTGGTTCCTCGATTGGCTGGGGTTCGCGAAGAGCGATAACCCGATGAACGTGCGCATCGTGACCCCGGGCGGGTTGGTGAAACTCCCCGATGAACGCGCCTTGAGTCTCAGCCTGCGCAATGACCTGGACGCGGATGTCCAGCTCATGTGCACGGTGCAGGGCCTGCCGCCGCATGATGAGTTCCAGTCGCGGCAGTCCGTGGATGCCACCGCCGGGGAGGACCGCGCGGTGACTTTGAGAGTGCCTGCTGATTCGGGCGCACGGTATAGGTTGTCCGTCGAGGACCGGGACACGAAGACGGTCCATTACGAGGAGATCCTGACGGTGCCGCCACTGGTCGAGGCGCGCATGATCGTCCCCTCGTACCGCAACGCCATCTACGCCACCCAGACGGTGGATAAGATCCGGGTAGATTGTATGCTCAACGTCCTGCCGCCCCTGATTGGGGACATCAAACTCCGCACGCGGCTAATGCAGGGGGACAGGGAGCTCCATGAGACGGGAACCGCGAGCCAGGGGGGCGGCAGGGGGGCGGCATCCGCCTTGAGGTCCCCGCGAAGGGTCTGGCGCCGGGGGAGTTCTCGCTGGAGATCGAGGCGATGCACGGGGAGCAGCTTCTCAGCGAGAAGCGACTGCCTCTACACGTCTACGGGCCGCACCACAACGAGGTGCGCATCGACGAGAATCTGAACACGCGGATCAACGGGGAACCCTTCTTGCCCGTCGGCTTCTATACGGTGCCGCTCAAGTACCTGGAACTCGTGGCCAAGGCCGGCTTCAATGCGGTCTTGAGCTATAGCAGCAACACGCAGAGCCTGGATGCTTATCTCGACGAGGCCGAGCGTGTGGGCGTGAAGGCCGTGGTGCACACTCCCGGCATCTGGTTCCAAGAGGACGGCGAGGAGAAGGTGCGCGAAGCCGTGGCCGCTTTGATCGATAAGCCCGCGCTGCTGGGCTGGTACCTGACAGATGAGCCCAGCACGGGCTCGCCGGGACGCGCCCCGGAGGACATGGCGCGGCTGT
>JALGSS010000845.1 GCA_029821745.1 Candidatus Zipacnadia bacterium | reverse complement strand
TCGCGATACTGCTGCTTTAGGTCTCCGGAGACGACTTCCGTCGGCCAGTCGTCGATCTCTCGGCCGATGAACTTCTCGAACCGCTCATGGCAGCCCTCGCAGTAGCAGCTATCGCCATGAGGGTAGCGGATGTAGTCGAAGTGGACGCCGTCCACATCGTAGTTGCGGACGACCTCCAGCATGGTGTCGACTTCGAGCTTGAAGTTGTCCGGGTGGGACGGACAAAGCCAGCGCATCTCCTCGCCGTTGGCCCTGGCCTGCAGGCGTCCCTCCTCGCGCATTTGGTCCACGAAGGAGTCCGGGGCCGTGGACAGGTTCCAGTTGACCTTCCACGGGTGGACCTCGATGCCGTACTTCTTCCCGGCCTCGACCGCCTGGGCGATCTGGTCCCCCTTCTCCTCGAAGGTCTTGGAGTGGGGGAGGAGCTTGCTGTCATAGTGGGCGATGCCACCCCACCACATGTTCGGGACCACCGCGTTGAAGTTCCCGTCGGCAAGAGCCTTCATGGCGTCGTCCCAGGTGCCCACGTCGCCGGTTCCCGAGTGGTTCCAGACGGCGCGGAACTCGCCGTCGCGCGGGCTGTGGGCGTATTCGTACGCACCTGCGAGTGCGCCTCGCATCCGGCTCGCCTCCGTCATCACTGTGACGTATTCGCCCTCGTCCAGGGCTTGCTTCGCGGCTATGGCCTGGGCGGCCTCGTCCAGGCCGGCTTGGATCTCATTGGTGAAGGGTGTCGTCTCAAGCGCCCGCGAGAGGAACTCGGAGAGCTGCTCGCGGTCGGTGAAGGGCCCCACGCGTTTCGCCCCGGTGAGAGCGTTCTCGGCCGCTTGCTGCCAGGCCTCCGGGACGAAGTGCCCGACGAGCGCCAAGGTAAAGGCGCTTTGTCCGGCGGTGTCCGGCGGCATCGCTGCCTGTCAGGATGTGCCCCATGTAGGACCCGTTGTCGCTGAGCACCACGGCGGCCGGGCCTGCATTGCCCTCTTTGTCTTGCCAGAACCCGATCGCCTTCGCGTTGTGCCCGCCGACTTCGGGCGCGTTGATATTCCAGGAGCCCTGCTGCATCTTCTCCGGCAAACCTGGGATGGCGTCGGCCTCAAAGCCGACCTCGGCGAACTGGTCGCGGTGTTCACTGCCCATGTAGGTGTAACTCGCAACGCCGAGGAGCTTCGCGAGTTCGGCGTCGATGGAGTAGAAGAACATCACTTTCCCGCCACGCCCGATGAAGTCGATGACCTGAGCTATGGCTTCGGCGCTCATGCCCGGGTTGTAGGCGAAGATCGCGAGCTTGTGAGAGGACAGGGCGCCCGCCGCGACATCCTCGTCGGTGAAGGAGCCGTACCGGATGCCGAACTCCGAGAGCCAGTTGCCCACGCGCTCGGCGCAATCGCGGGCCGTCCTGGACTCGCTGCCCTCTACGGAACCCCGGATGATGGCGATGTCCTCGGTGCGAGCGTGCAGGTTGTCAATCGCGCAGAAGGTGTCCTCTGCCTTTGACTGCCACGCGCAGACGCGGATTCTGTCGATGGCCCTCCATCCCCCAGGCGCATCTTCCCTGCCGAACTCGGAGCGCGACACGCTCATGCGCTTCCAGCCCTTGGATGGGTTGAAGCCCTTGGCGTACCACCCGGCGGCCGAGTGGAAGTAGAGCGTTGCATTCCTGATCGGGTCGGGGTCGTCGCAGTAGAAGTCGAAGACGATCGACCCGTAGCGTGCCAGGTCCAGATCGACAGTCCGGTCATAGACCGCCCGCGGGTTGTTGGGCGAGAGCTTGTAGCGCTCCAGCGAGAAGTTGCAGGGCATCATCAGCGCTGTCTTCCCGCCCTCGGATTCATGGGGGTACAGACCCACGGGTTCAGCCTGCTCGTCCGGCTGCCACGCTGCCTGAGCAGCGGCTTCGTCGGCGTATTCGAAATCGTCGATCAGCATCACGTCGGCGGCGAAACTCGTCGCCGCGAGCAAAGCGACCACGCACGTCAGATCCGAATACCTCATTCCTATCGCTCCTCGATCATGGATTGTGGATTGCGCCATGGCACTTGGCGCACGCGGTCGGGCCGCGACGCCCGGGCGCAGCTCCTGTGGTTGTGTTGCGAAAGCCACTCAGTTAGCTGCGGGGTGGCGAGACCGGTACCCGGTCTCCATGACCGGGGTTCCGCAGTTCCGTTCGCATATAGCTGCGGGGTGGTCACGTCGTACAGTGACCGGGGCCCCGCAGGTCCGTTCTGACATGCCAAGCGCATCCGCGGGGCCCCGCCGATTGCACGACATCGGCACCCCACGGCTAGCTCGCGCTTCCTAACACAACCCCTGCTTCTCACGACGCGGCGCCCAAGTACCGGGTTCGCGGCCTTACAGGCTTGAGAAATACTCCAGCCACTTGGGCAGACCCGTTTGAATTGCCTCGATGTCGCAGATCTCGTACTCCAGGGCATAGTCGCCCTCATAGCCGATACTCGCCAGGGCTTCGAGAACCCAGGGGATATCGACGTCGCCCTCGCCCAGGTGGCATCGTTCGAACTCGTCCCCATTCCACCGGCCGTCTTTGAGATGGACGTGCACGATGTAGTCCTTGAAGACCTCGAAGGCCTCTTTGTAGTCCACTTTTCCGTGCATGAGATTGCAGGGCTCGTAAAGGACGCCGAACCATTGGCTGCCTACGCGCTCGCAGAGCTCCTTGCACAGCTCAGGGTTCCCTGCGATGCTCCCGGCGTGGTTCTCCATTCCCAGGCAGACGCCCTTGGACGCCGCATAGACCGCCGACTGCTTGAACGAGCGCGCCAGGCTTCTCGGGAGCCCCGGGTCCTCGCCGCTCCCCGGGAGGATGCGTATCGACCGGGCACCGAATCGGCGCGCCAGGTCGATAGTGCGGGTCATCTCGCTCATCTCCACGTGGCGCAGGGGCCGGTCCTGCTCTCCAAAATTGCGCCCCGGGTAGCTGCCCAGGTTGGCGATGCTGACCCCGTGCTTCGCGGCTGTTTCCTCGATGTCGCGAGGGTTCACTTCCGTGGGGTCGATTGCGAAGTGGGGCGCGCGACCCCACAGGTCGACCTTCTTGAAGCCCGCCTCCGAGATGATCCTCAGCGCATCATCCAGGCTCTCTTCGCGGAGCGGGTACGTGCAGGTAGAGACTCTGCTCATGTCCATGTATCGGTGTCCTCCAAGCTAACGGAGCGAACCCACTCGGGGCTTGCCGCGTTGACTTGTGATAGCTGCTCTCGTCTCGGCGCAGAACGCAGGGCGGGATGCAGGTTTGCGCAAGTCGCAGCAATAAAAACCTTTCGCTGCAATCTGGTCTTTCCCCTTCTCGCTCCGCTGCCGGCACGCGCCCCGCACTTCCACTGCAGTGGTATTGCAGGATTCCGGCTCCGCGCGTCGTATATCGGAGCATGGATGTGCCCTCCGCGGCATGCTCGCACGCAGTCTGCTCTGATCGACAGCCAGGGGGATCCACCTGATGC
>JALGSS010000844.1 GCA_029821745.1 Candidatus Zipacnadia bacterium | reverse complement strand
GAGATCCACGGGTTCGAGCTGCCGACGATGATCACACGGCGTCCCGGGGACGCCCAGGCCGATGCCGGAGTCACCCGTGACCGGGCCGCGAAAGTGCTGTTCGCGAGCGTGGACGTCCCGGACATGAACGTGTTCGAGATCGACACTTTCGCGACGCGCGTGGCGGCCATCAAGGACGAGTGGGCCGGCAAGATGGTTGAGATGGTGCGCAAGATCCAGCGGGCGGTGCAGCAGTACAACCAGGCGCATGAAGAGCCGCTTGCTGTCAAGAACGCGCTCGCGACGCTGATTGATGATGAGCTGCTCAAGGAAGGCGATCTCAAGGACCTGTGGGATCGGCAGGTCCGGATCGTGTCTGGGGACGCGCCGGAGGCGGAGACCATACGGGCGGCCGTCGTGCAGTCTGCCGGGCCGGACGGGAAGTTCGACACCGTGGATGATGTGATTATGCACGGCTACGCCGGCACGCAGTGGTTTGCCACGCTCGAAGAGGCCTGCAGGCCACAGATGAGAATGCTCATGCGGGGGGCGGGCATGGCCGGGGCCCCGCTCGGGATGGTGAAAGAGGGCGCCGTGTTCGCGATGGACGCTGCCATGCCGATGCCCATGGCTGCCCCCGCCCCAACTGGTGGCGCGACTGCGGAGGGGGAGCCGAAGAAGGCGGTTCGGGTGCGAGAGTACTTCCCTGAGACCCTCTTGTTCGAGCCCTCGCTGATCACTGATGAGACGGGTAAGGCGACGCTCACGGTACCCATGGCCGATTCCATCACCACGTGGCGTCTTGCGGCCATGGCAAACAGCGCGATCGGTCAGCTCGGGTCCACGACGAAGGGCCTGCGCTGTTTCCAGGACTTCTTCGTCGACATCGACCTGCCCGTGTCGCTGACCCAGAACGACCAAGTCTCGATCCCCATCGCCGTGTACAACTACCTGCCCACCTCGCAGAAGGTGCGGCTGGAGATGAGCGAGGGCGACTGGTTCGAGCTCAAGGGTGAGCGGGCGCAGACGCTGGAGATCGCCGCGAACGATGTCGACGTGCGGTACTTCACGCTGACGGTGCGGAAGATCGGTGACCACCCGCTAACCGTCCACGCCTCCGGATCAAGTATGAGTGACGCGATCAAGCGGACCATCGAGGTCGTCCCGGACGGCAAGCGCGTCGAGACCACCGCCGGCGGCCGCTTGTCAGGCACGGTGCAGGAGACGGTGTCGGTTCCTAAAGAGGCCATTGAGGATGCCTCCACGATCTTCGTGAAGGTCTACCCGGGCATCTTCTCCCAGGCTGTCGAGGGGCTCGACAGCATCCTGCGCATGCCCTTCGGATGCTTCGAACAGACGACATCGGCAACGTGGCCGAACATCATGGTCCTGGACTATATGAAGACGACGAAGCAGGCGACACCTGAGATCCGGATGAAGGCCGAGGGGCTGATCAACACCGGTTACCAGCGGATGCTGTCGTACGAGGTGCCGAGCGGCGGGTTCTCGTGGTTCGGCAGCGCTCCGGCGAACCGGCTGCTGACCTCCTACGGGATCATGTGCTTCGACGACATGAGCGCGGTCCACGCGGTGGATCCGGCGATCATCCAGCGCACCCAGGCCTGGCTGCTTGATCAGGCCGGCGCGGACGGCGTCTACAAGCCGGAGGAGAATTACTGCCACGCAGAGACGTGGTCAGGGATCCAGTCGGGCGACTTGCTGCCAACGGCATACGTGCTGTGGGGCCTCACTCAGACCCGCTGCAAGGACGCGCGGATGGAGCAGAGCGCGAAGTATGTGCGGAAGAACTGGAAGAAGGCGACCGAGCCCTACAGCCTGTCCATCGTGGCCAACGCGCTGGTGGGTGTGGACACGATGCTGGACGAGGGAGACTTGGACGACAGCACTCTCGATGCGCTGCGCGCCCTCGTGAAGATGGCGAAGACCAAGGGCGAGCAGATGTGGTGGGAATCGGGCATTGACGGGATCACCCGCAGCACCGGCAAGAGCGCCGACCTCGAAGCCACCGGCATGGCGGCGATCGCGCTGATCCGCAGCGGTCTGTATGCCGGCGAGGTCAGCAAGGTCCTCAACTACTTGATCGCGGCGAAGGACCCCAACGGTACCTGGTACTCGACGAACGCGACGATGCTCGCGCTACGTGCTCTCGTGATGGCGCAGAAATCGGCGGGCTCATCGAGGACGAACGGCGAAGTGACTGTGATGGTCAACGGCAAGCAGGCCGCCGGGTTCGCCATTACGCCCGAGAACGCCGACGTGATGCGGCTGATCGACTGCCGCAAGTTCGTCAAGCCCGGCGAAAACGACGTCAAGGTCCAGTTCGCCGGTGAGGGCAGCACCCTCTACCAGGTTGTGGGCCGCTACTTCATGCCCTGGAAGGACGAGAAGCCGGGTGGCGTCGAGATGCTGTCCATCGACGTGAAGTATGACAAGACCCGCCTCGCCAAGGATGACACGATCACGGCCAACGTGACGGTGAAGAACAACACGCCCGGCACGACGAGCATGATCATCGTTGATCTCGGCGTGCCCCCCGGCTTCGCAGTGGACACCGGGGACTTCGCGGA
>JALGSS010000843.1 GCA_029821745.1 Candidatus Zipacnadia bacterium | reverse complement strand
ATCCATACGCTCAGGATAGCGAAGTATCTAGACAATGTCTAGTTTCTTTTTCGTGTACAATGAGTCCATACTGCGAATCGGCAACGCCCAGCCCAATTCGCGGAATACCTACTGAAGTACCGCAAGAAGCCTCTGCCCGAGGACTACAAGGTGACCTGGCAGGTCAAGCCGCTGTTCACCGACATCTACCAGGCGCCCGTTACCGAAGACCCCGCGCGGGAGTACTTCACGACTCTCGCCCAGGGGCTCAGCAACGGACGCCACACTATTGAACTGATGCCCGACGGCAACGGGGCAGTGCCGGTCGCCGCATTCCGCGCCTACCGTCCGCCATTGCGCTAACCAAAAGCCGCTCTGCGCTTGCCGGCTACGATGACCTCAGGGCTTGCGTCTCCTTCGACGCCATGCCGGATCCGGGGTCCGTGGGTCGGCGCCATCGTACGTCATCGCGAGATGGCGCCACTCCTCGAGAGTCAGGCCTGCATGTCCTCTCGGCCCGAGGAGCGGACCATCACTACGGGGGGCATGTCCGCGAGGAGAGCCTGATAGCCCGCGTGCCATTCCTGCTCGTGGCCCTCCGCGGGTATCCGGAACCCGAGAAACACGCAGTCGGCGTCGCGGGAGTGCTCATGGAGCACCTGTGTGAAAGGCTTCTCGCTGACGATTGCGCGCGCCGTGGCCCGGACGCGGGCAGCATCCACGAGCTCCTGCAAGGCCCTCATGGCAGGCTCCACGCCATCGGGCGATGACACTTCGCGCAGCACCCTGATCTCTCCACCGGCCCATTCCCAGTTGAGGGTCAGCAAGTGCGCGAGAAGGACCATCAGTTCCCCGTTGCTCCGGTCGCGCCACCACACATCGATGCGTCGCTTGCGTGGCATTATCGGGCCTTTGGGAACGCGCATGAGCACCGTGCTCATCCCCATGCCCCCCACGAGCCGCGCCCGGTCCACCAGTCCGGCGGATTGCGCAGGGTCGCTGCTCCAACCGAACACCACCAGATTGGGGCGGATAGCTCCCAGGGCGACTCCCTGCAAGGCCGCGGCGATACCTTGCTCGATGTCGGGCGCCACCACGGCCACCGGGAACGCCAGCAGGTCTTTCTCGTGACAGAAGTCGTTGAGTTGCTTCAGGGCCGCCTCACGGCGCGCCGCGTGCCGGCTCAGATTCCCGCTGAGGACATTCGCCAGAAACACAATGCCTCGTCCGCCTTCGAGCCACACGCTGTAGGTTACCAGGCCCTCGCGCGTCTCGGGGTTACCGGAGAATACCAGCAGCGTGGGCCGCCAATTCTTCGGATCGTCCTCCATCTGCGCAAGCCTGAACAGCCCTCTGCGCACCCGCGAGTAGACGAGACCTCGGCGGGCATCACGGAACGTCACCTGCATCTGCCGCGTGCGCACGTACCACAGCAGCGCGGTGATGACGACGATCGCGCCGACGGCCGCCGGGGGGTTGATCAGGAACGCCACACCGATGCAGGCGATGGCCCCCACGAGCGCCGCCGACCAGTGGAAGAAACGGAAGCGCGGCCGGAAGGATGGGTTCGCTGCGAAGCCCTCAAGGAACGCCGCCGCGTTCGTCATGCCATACGTGTAGAGGAAGAACATCGTGATGACCGCAGCCACCGCATTGAGCGCCGCGCCGCCGGACTCATTGCCCGCCCACAGCAGTACGCCGAGGGTGATGGCGCCGGTAAGCAGAATCGCCGTCCGGGGCTCATCACCCTTCGGAGCCCCGTAGGCGAAGGGCCGCAGGGCCTCGATGATGCCATCGCGCGAGACGGCCTGGAGTATCCGCGGGGCGCCAAGACAGCTCCCGAGGGCGCTTGAGAGAGTGGCCCCGCATACGCCCACGGCCACGAGGAGACCGGAGCCCAGCAGCGCCGTGTCCTTGAGGCTCTCATAGGGCCGGTTGACCAACTCATCCCGAGCGAACGCGCCTCCGCAGACGATGATCTGGAAGAAGTAGATCAGGAATCCGACCCCGATGGCCGCGAGTGTGCCGGTGGGGATGCTGCGGGCCGCGTCCTTGAGGTCGCCGGACATGTTGACGCCCGCCAGAATGCCCGTAACCGCGGGGAAGAAGATCGCGAGCACTTGCCAGAACGAATAGGATCCGCCGCCGGCGCTGCCAGGGACGACGAGGGTGTACTGGGGATCCATATTGGCCGCAAAAGTGCTCGGCGAAAACTGCTGACCCGCCCCCGCGAGGAAGACGACGATCGACCCGCCCATAAGAGCCATGATGAAGTACTGGGTGCGGATCGCCCAACTCGCGCCCACGTAGGCGATGGTCAGGAGGATGCCCGCCGACACGAGAGTGATAACCATGAACGACGACGACCACTCCGGCATCGTGCGCACAAGGGCTTCGGCGAAGCCTAGAATGTAGAAGGGCACCGAAACAGCCTGCGCAAGGAACAAAGCGAGACCGATTCCGCCCCCGAAGTCCGGGCCCAGCACGCGGGAGATCATGAAGTACGCGCCGCCACCACGGACCTGCATGTTCGTGCTGATGGCGCTCATGGACAGGGCTGTGAGCGTGGTGATGGTCTTCGAGATGACG
>JALGSS010000842.1 GCA_029821745.1 Candidatus Zipacnadia bacterium | reverse complement strand
TCGGGCTGACGGGTGAACGTGACCTCCGCCGCCGCGGTTGCAGCACAAATCAACACCATCGCCACAATCGCGGACGTTCTCATCACTGCTCGAGCGATCATCCGCTTCCTCCTCCTTTCGCCTCTGGCGCAAGCCGTAGGGGCAGACCTGTGTGTCTGCCCCCACCCGGGCGCACACATCGGTGCGCCCCTACGGCACCGCGCAGGTGGCCTCGGCGGCGTAGTGCAGTCGCACCTTGACGATCCTACGGTTCAGTTTGTCGGACAGATAAACGCTGCGACCGCTGACCGCGAGGTAGGACGCCCACGCCAGGGGAATATCTGGTTGGTCCTTGGCCCGGTCCGCTCCCGGCGAGTCCGCGTTGCCATACTCGCCGAAACGGGTCAGCAGGTTGCCTTCGCGGTCCAGAACGTGCACGCACGAACGGAGCACATCCGGCACGAACACCCGGTCGAAGGCGTCCAGATCGAACCCGATTTTCTGGCAGATGCAGCCCCGATGACCCCAGTTCTGCAGGGTGGGAACGGGAGAGATGCCGAAGTAACTCCACTCCAGCCCCTCCAGACGCACCTTCTCGGTTCCGAAGCGTCGTGTCATAATTCCCGCGTCGCTTGGCCCTGACTTGGCCGGGGAGATATCCACACCGACGTAGCGAGCACCTTTGGGGCGGAACTTCAGAAGCGAACCATAGTAGTAGTCGTACCAGTTCACCGGGCTCGCCTCCCAGGTCCACGGCCTTCGGGCGTTACGGCGCGGGAGCAGGGCGGCTAACTCCGCAGGAACGAATTGATCCCCCGGCTTGATGCTGTCGGCAACATAGATGCTGCCGTCGCCTGCGACTCGTATCCCGGTGGCGGACTTGGGCAGGGCCGGAGTGATGGCGTATTTCTTCAGTATGCCGTCGGGCCCGTAGACATTGATGGTCTCTCCTCCCGCGTAGCCGGCGGCTGCCCCCATCACGTAGATGTCACCGTCGGGAGTAACGCACAGGCCTCTCACACTCCAGGTTAACCGCGCGGTGGGGATGTTGCTAATAACGTGGCTGTCCAGCGCCGAGAACTTCACGGGCTTGCCCTCATGGTCGTAGCGGTGCAGGTGAGTCGCGGCGCCACCGAACTTCAGCACGTAGAGCCTCCCGTCATCGTCGACCGCCAGGGCTGGGCCAACAAGAGGCCGGCCGGGCAGGTCCGGAAGCCGCCTGCCCGTGTGACCATCGTATCGCCGCCACGGGTCCCTGATCCATCCCTTGGTCTTCACGTAGACGACCCCGCGTCGGCGATCAACGGCAATCTTGTCGGGCTCCCAACGGCTCCGCGTGCCAATGCTTCCAGGCTCTCCGGGTGACGCCCCGTGGTCCTCCAACCGCAGCAGGCGATCGGAAGCGATCCAGATGGTCGCCTGCTGACCCGAGTGGTCGAGGGCCAGCAACGGCGCGAGGCGGCTGCGCGCTTTGGGAAGCGGCTTCTGCCACACCTCGCGCGCTTCCTTCCAGCCGGAGAGTTTTATGAGCCGGGGCTGAGCGTCCTTGCCAACGCTCATGACGTAGATTGCCCCAGTGCCGGGGTGGACGGCCAGGGCGCCCGGCTCTTCCACGGACACGTCGGCCAGAGGCTTGCCGGCGGACGAGAAGACGCAGAGACGATCGTGGCCCTGGTCGGCGACCAAAATGTTGCCGGCCTTGTCCACGGCCAGCCCGGCAGCACGTTCGAGATCGCTCCCATCCTTGCCCAGGAACGGACCAGGAAGTTTCCGTTGCGCGCGGGTCAACCGGTAGACCATGTTGCCTGTAGCGACGTAGATCCACTTCTGGCCGGGACTGACGCCGAGGTGGACGGTTCCTCGGCCGAAGTCGGCGCGGAATGTCGGACCGAGGAACGACGTGCCTGCAGCGCCCCCGTCGGTGCCGAGGATCAGGACCTGGCGCGGGTTGCTCAAGAGCAACTCGCCCGTCGGCGTAACCACCATCGTCTGCCGCGGGATGGCGATCATCGCCCGGGCCAACTCGGGCAAGAAACAGCGCTGCTGTCCGCTGTGCAGGAACGGCACAATCCTGCCGCTCGCCAGCCGGAGAGCCCCCAGGGGCTTCAGCCTCTCATAGGGCAGGTTGGCCGGAAAGGGAATGATCGTTTTCGCGTAGCGGCCCTGGCGGTCGAGCACCGTCATCTCCACGTGCGCTTCCTGGGCGATACAGACGCCCGCCGCGTGGAGCACGTACAACCGGCCGCGCGTGTCCGTCGCCATTCCGCGAATGCTGGAGAAATCCAGCGGAGCGAAGCCAAAGACGCGATCAAGAGCAGCCGTCAGCCCAAGACGGACCCGCACGGTGCACTTCTGTCCCGACGGTACGGGTTTTCCGGCGTCGTCTTTCCTGTCCCACAGCAGGGATTGGAACAGCGAATCGCGCTTCAGCGGCGCCGGCGCATTCTTCCCGAGCAGACCGGCGGCCAGGTGGCGAACGACCCCGCCTGTGTTGTCCAGAACCGCTATCGCCACATCCGTCGGCTCGGAGACCGCGAACGTGACGTGCACCTCGCCATCGACAACCTTCGCTTCGGGCTGACGGGTGAAC
>JALGSS010000841.1 GCA_029821745.1 Candidatus Zipacnadia bacterium | reverse complement strand
GAAGTCGTGCCGGTTTGCGACTGGTGCTGGGGGAAGCACACGGCTGCTGCGCTCCCGGCGTTGCACCCGGAAGCCATGAACGGCGCTGTGCTGACGTATCTGAAGACACACAATGTCAGTAAACGTCCCATCGTTGTCCACTATGGCCAGCCGCACGTCCCGCTTATCGGGGCACCCCACATCGCGGCCTTGCCCGATAGGGGTTATGTGGGTCTGAAGCTTGGGGCCGCCTCGACGTGCTGGGTCTGGGGGCAGGCGGTGGCGGGCGCCATCACATGGGCGGAGCTACGCGAGGCGTACGAGGCCAACGTGGCGCTCGTCTGGCGAAGCGTCCGAAACCTGCTGCGGTACTTGGAGGGCATAGCAGTCATTACGGCGGATCATGGCACGATCTTCGATGAGCACGGCCCGCGCGCTCGTGGCCACGGCCACTCGGCGCGCTACCCCGAACAGCAGATCGTGCCCTGGCACGTCATGCAGTGTGGTCAGAACCCTGTGACGAAGACGGAGCAGTTGGAAGCACTGGGCTACCTCTAAGGAGTGCGACATGGCGGACAAGTACCCGCCGGAGAGCTACTCGCGTGGCCGGAAATGGCTCTTGTACCCCAAGGAGAAACGCTTTCACTCGCTGGTCCGACTGCTCAAGGACAGGCCCCATGAGCGTGGCTGCGAGATCGGCGTCAGGAATGGGGTCACTACGCTCCATCTTCTGAAGTCCCTTCCCGGCCTGAAGACCATGTACTGCATCGATCCGTGGCAGGTCGAAACCGAGGACAGCCCAGCGAGCGTGAAGTGGCCCATTCGCCGCTTCAATACCTTCAAGCGTTGGAGTCGCCCGGTCCGGGACCGCATCGTCGTGCTGCGGAAGTACTCGCAGGACGCGCGGGACGACATCAAACCGAACAGCCTGGACTTCATCTTCATCGACGGCGATCACAGGTACGATCCCGTGATGAACGACATCCGCCTGGCGCTGCTCTGGGTGAAGCCGGGCGGGCTGATCGCCGGGCACGACTTCATCAATGGTGTGGGCAAGTGGGCTGTGAAGCGGGCCGTCGAGGAGATGTTCGGCCATAACTACGAGCTGGCGGGCGATCAGGTCTGGTACACATGGAAGGTGTGACATGAGAGTTAGCGCGTCCATGATCTGCTATCACAGTGCGCCGACGGTGCAGTCGGCGCTGGAGTCGATCTATGCCCACGTAGACGAAATCGTCATCGCCTACGGGCCGCTGGCGGACTGGCCGTTTCGCAGTGACGACGGGACGCTGGATTTGCTGGTGGACTTCCCCGATCCCGACAAGAAGATCAACTTGGTGGCGGCGCGGGAGTGGCCGGATCGCAAGACCATGCGCGCCTCGACTGCCGAGCGCATGACGGGCAACTACCACCTAATGATCGACTCCGACGAGGTCTGGTCGGACATGGGGCCTTGGATGGAGTGGGTGGCGGCCGAGCAGCCGCTATCGGCCCACGCGCCCTGGATCACGCCGTTTCGCGGGCTCAAGCACTGGGTCTACAGTATGCCGGTGCCTCGCTTTCGCGGCTGGGGTGGGCGGCCTCTGCGGTGCGGCTTCGGCTCGGCCCGCCGGCGATACCACTTCAGCAAGTGGGGGCCGGGCTACTACTGGAAGACACACTGGCGCGTGCATACCCCAGAAGGCAAGAACCTCTTTCGGTGCAGTCAGCTCAACTCAACGCTCCCGACGCGCTTCTGGCACTTCGGCTACTCGCTCCCGACCCGCTATGTACGGGAGAAGACGCAGTACTATCAGTTCCATTGCCCTGGTCTGCCGGCAAACCATCGACAGAACGAGAGGCGAAAGGAAGATGCCTGGTTCGGATGGGACGGACAGGAAGGTCTGCTGACCACTGGCACTAAGGACGACACTGCTGTTCGGGCTCTCCCCGTGGCCGAAATCCCCCCAGTGGCCGAGCGGGCTATCGCACGCATCCGTACGTACTATGACGACGAAGACCTGGCCTTTCAAGAGAAGGTGGACGCACATGCCCCCGGATAAGTGGCCCAATCGGAAGATTCAGCACAAGCGCCGGTGGCTCATCAACCAGGGTGAGCACCGCTACGAGGCTATCGTGCGGCTGCTCAAGGACAAGCCGCACTGCCAAGGCGTGGAGATCGGTGTCCGCGAAGGCGAGACGACGTTCTACCTGCTCGATAACCTGCCCGGACTCCAACGACTCTACGCCATTGACCCGTGGGCCATGCACCCCCCGAGCGTGAAGCACGCTCGCGCCCGGTTCCTGCGCTTCTGGGACGCGATGGAGCCGTACATGAAGCGCATCGTGCTCCTGCGGAAGTTCTCGGACGATGCGCGAGATGATATTGCGCCAGGCAGTGTGGACTTCTGTTTCATCGACGGGAACCATCACTCCCCGCAAGTGCGACGTGACATTCAACTGGCGCTGCTCTGGGTGAAGCCGGGCGGGCTCATTATCGGCCACGACTACATCAGCCGGATGAAGAACTGGAACGTCAAGCGGCCCGTGGACGAGGCATTTGGACATGCCGTAGAGCTGGCGGGCGACCGGACGTGGTACGTCTGGAAGCCGTCA
>JALGSS010000840.1 GCA_029821745.1 Candidatus Zipacnadia bacterium | reverse complement strand
GGACGAACGTCATCGGTGGTCTCAGGATCCAGCGCGAGCCGCTCCCGGGCGGCAAGAGCCGGCTGAAGGTCGCCCACCAGAAGCGGGCGGCCGGGGGCAGTCTGCACTTGACCGGCGAGATCGAGTGTTCGGCCGATGCGCTCTCAAGTCCGACCGGCTGGCGTCTGGAGACCGTGGTGCAAGACGCCGCGGGGAAGCCCATGGAGGAGACCCGCCTGCGGGAATCCGTAACGGTCCAGGGCGACCATCTGCTCGTAAGCGATGGCGCCACGCAGCGGAAGCTCAACGTTTCTGAGCCCTTCACCATGCCGTGGGCTCTGATGGACGCCATTCAGCGACTGCCCCGCCGGGCGATGCAGCCCCAGAGCTTCACCCTCGTGGACCGGCTCAATAACCAGGTGAAACCCGGGCATCTTCTCTCGCCGCACGGTGAGAAAGTGGTGGCCCTGGGCGGCCGGTCGGTGTGGACTGAGGAGAAGCAGCCGCTGGAGGTGGGAACCGTCTTCCGTCCCGTGCGTTCGCGACAAGGAACCGTGTCCACGACGCTGCGGGCTTACCGCGAAACCGGCCACGGGATCCTGCCAACCGTCTACTGGGTGGATGAACAGGGGCGTCTGCTGTTCGTGTTCTCCGGCTTGATCGCCTACGTCTACAACCCGGACGTCGAGGTTTGAGCAGAAGGAGGGAGTATCCCATGAGCGAGAAGCAGCGAACGAGCGTGAGCTCCGGAGACGCCCTGAGCCGTCGGGAATTCATGAAGGCCGGCGCGTTAGGCCTGGGGGCCCTGGCCGCAGGTGTGTCGCCGGGTCTGGCGGCTCCCACCGTGCAAGGAGGCGCCCGCCCCAACTTCCTGTTCATTCTCTGCGACCAGATGAACCTGGACGCCATGTCCGCTCTGGGCAATCCGCACGTGTCGACGCCGAATCTCGACCGGCTGGCGGCGAGCGGCGTGACCTTCATGCAGTCCCACAGCACGAATCCGGTCTGCTCTCCGGCTCGCAGCAGCTTGATGACCAGCCGAATGCCGGTGGAAACAGGGGTCGTCCACAACGATCTGGGCATCCGCCCCGGGATGCCCAATATGGGCCGCTGGCTGGGCGATGAGGGGGGCTACGAGACCGTCTACTGCGGCAAGTGGCATCTCCCTCACGGTTACGCGCCGCCCGGTCTCGACGGGTTCCATGTGCTGCCGACCGGTAGCGGTCAGGGGCAAGGGGACGACGCCTGGGTGTCGCGCACGTGCGAGGCGTACCTGCGCAATCGCGCGCGGTCCAGCGCCTCTGACCCCTTCCTGATGGTAGCCTCGTTCATGCAACCCCACGACATCTGCTACTGGATGATCAACCCGCGAACGCTCGTGCCGGACGAGTTGCCCTTCGCCGAACTCGCGGACCAATTGCCGGCGCTACCGCCGAATCACAAGAGCTTCCCGGCGGGGCCGAAGCGCATCGGGAAAGGGTACGCGGGGTTCACGACCGATGAGCAGTGGCGGTACTATCTGTACTGCTACTACCGCATGGTGGAGATGCTGGACGCGGACGTGGGGCGACTGCTGGACGCGATGTATGACACGGGTCTGGCCAAGGACACTGTGATTGTCTTCACAGCCGACCATGGCGAGGGCGCGGGCCGCCACAGCAACGTGCAGAAGTGGCATCCCTATGATGAGTCCATGAAGGTGCCGATGTTGTGCTCCTGGCCCGGGCACATCCGCGAGGGACTCGTGGACGAAGAGCACCTCGTCTGCGGCCTTGACCTGGTGCCCACGCTCTGCGACTACGCGCAGATCAAGACGCCTCCGCGAGCCCTGGGCAGGAGCCTCCGCCCAGTCCTGGAAGGCGGCTCCACAAGCTGGCGAGAGTACGTTGTCTCTGAGTGGAAGGGGCAGGGCCGCATCGTCCGCACGCCGCAATACAAGTACGTGTGCTATGAGGGCGATCCGGCCGTGCAGCTTTTTGACATGGCGAAGGACCCGTGGGAGATGGTGAACCTGGCCGAGCAGCCCGGCCACGGGGACATCATCAAGGACCACCAGAAGCTGCTGGCCGACTGGAACACCCAGATGGACCTCGCGCCGGTCGCCGGATAGCACCTGCCGCGTCCGACGGCGCTGTTGGAAGGGGAGAGAGAAGCATGTCCCATCGAATGCCTGGCATCGCGAAGCTCCTTGGCCTCGCCATGCTCGCCGGCATCGCGGGCGCGTGCGTGGCCGCGCCCCGCGTCCAGAACCCCAGCTTTGAGATCGACCGATACACAAAATGGCCGGGCTATCGCGTCCAGAACGGCGGCGTCATCACCGGCTGGGATGGCGGCCGGGGCGTCAACCCGATCTGGCGCAACCCTAAGGCCCAGAGGGGCCCCGATGCCCCCTTCCTGGACAACGGAGCCGTGCCGCACGGGAAGCAAGTGGCCTTCATCCAGGGCCCCGGGACCCTCTCCCAGAAGATCGCCGGGTTCGAGAAGGGGCGCCGCTACCGAGTGCTGTACCGCGAGAACGCCCGAATACAGCGCCCCTCGCTGGACGCCGCGTGGCCGCTCGTGCGGGTGACGCTGGGAGGCAAACTCATCGTCTCAGC
>JALGSS010000839.1 GCA_029821745.1 Candidatus Zipacnadia bacterium | reverse complement strand
ACTTCGCCCCGCCGCAAGGTGAAGCTCGCGGATTCCGGCTTCGTCAGCCCCGCCAGTTCGGCCACTTCGAGCACGGGCTCCCCTGGCTCGCGGGCCGATCTGGGATACAGTTCGGCGATGTTGCGGCCCACCATCAGGTTCACGATACGGTCGATGCTAAGCTCGTTCGTCATCCCACTCCCCCCCACGGTGCCGTCCCTCAGAACGGTCACGCGGTCCGCTATCTGCTTTACTTCCTCGATGAAGTGGGAGATGTAGACGATGGCGTGGTCGTCGTCTCGGAGCCGGTCGATGAGGACGAACAGCCGCTCCACGTCCTGGGTGGTCAGACTGCTGGTGGGTTCATCGAGGACCAGCACGCGGCAGCCTACAGCGATGGCCCGGCCGATCTCCACGAGCTGCTGGGCCGCCGGTGACAGTCGCCGGACCTGCACGTCGGGCCGGATACCCGCGTGGCTGAAGTGCTGCATCGCTTGCTCAACGCGCCGACGCACCTCGCGTCTCCGAACCAGCCCAGCACTGGTGGGCTCGGCCCCCAGCATGACGTTCTCTTCCACCGTCAGGTGCGGACACAGGGACAACTCCTGGTAGATCATCGCCACGCCGGCCCGCCTGGCGTCGAGAGGTCCCCGCGGATGGTAGGCGTTACCTTCCAGCAGCATCGACCCCGAGTCAGCCTGGATCGCGCCGGAAAGCACCTTCATGAGCGTGCTCTTGCCGGCGCCATTCTCGCCGACTAGCGCGTGGACCTCGCCCGCTTCCACGGTGAGGTCCACGTTGTCCAGCGCAATCGTCGGCCCGAAGCGCTTGCAGATCCCCGTCATCCGCAGACGCTCGCGGCTCGCAGGTCCCCCGGCTATTCCTTCAACCATTTCTTGTAGTCAGGCTTGAGCAGTGCCTGCATCTTCTCTTCGTTCATATTCTCCGGCGTGACGAGGTTCTCACCGGTCGAGATACGCGCCTCGACGGTTTCACCCTTCAGGTGCTGGGCCATCGTCTTCACGCCGAGATACCCCATGTTCATCGGGTCCTGGAGGATCAGCGCGTCCAGTTCGCCGGCCTCAAGCGCGGTTACGAGCTTCTCCGAGCTATCGAAGCCGATGAACTTGACGGTGCCCGCGAGACGGCTATCCTGCAGCGCCCGAAGCATCCCGAAGGTGGTGGACTCATTAGGGCAGAAGATGCCGTCGATGCTCAGACCGTCCCCTGTCTTCAGCGGCGCGAGCAGGTTCTCGCCGGCCTTCTGCGCACTCTCGGTCGTCGCCCCACCGTACTGGTTGCTGCTGACGACCTCGATGCCGTCGAACTTGGCGATGGCGTCGAGGAACCCCTGCTCGCGCTCCATCGTGCTCGCCGAGCCCTCCGCGTACCGGAGCATGACCACCTTCCCCTTGCCGCCGAGCAGTTCGCCCATGTGCTCGCCGGCCAGTTCGCCGCCATGGTGGTTGTCCGTCGCCACGAAGCTCGTGTAGTCTTCGCTCTTCAGCCCCGAATCGATGATGACGACGGGGATTTCCTTCCGCACGGCTTCCTCCACGGGCAGACGCAGAGCCGTGTCGTCCAGAGGCGCGAGGACGATGCCGTCAACGCCACGATTGGTCATGTCCTCGACGACCTTGATCTGCTCGTCGCGGTCGTCTTCCTTCAACGGGCCCTTCCAGATGATCTCAGCGCCGAGCTCTTCAGCAGCTTTGACGGCCCCGGCGTGGATCGACTTCCAGAACTCATGAGTGGTGCCCTTCGGGATCACCGCGATGGTCAGCGCGGCCTCCCCTCCGGCGTCCGAACTCGCTGCGTCGCCGACTGCAGCCGGGTCCGGCACCGGCCCGGTAGGCCCTGCAACGTCGGACTTCTCCTTCGCACACGACACCACCCAGAGTAGGCACACCACACACACCGCAGCAATCGCCATTCGCTTCATGGATCATCACCTGTCCCTGTTGCAGTCAGGTCCCCGCGGGCCTGCATGTAGATGCAGCGCAATTCCGTCGCAATACGCGTCCCTTTCGACCCGGCCCATGGGAAGTCCTCCCTCTCCGAGCGCCCTGCGCGGGCCGCATCTCCTCAGGGATGCGCTTCGAGCCACGCGAGGAGCTCATCGACTGGGCCCTCGCGGATCAGCGTCTGGGCGGCCTCGTCCGTCACATCCTCCCAGCTTGCAGCGCCGAGCCGTTCGCGGACCATCACAGCGAGATTGGCGTGCTGGATGCCCTCGCGGATCGCCTCCCAGGTTCGCGTGGCGATTGGCCCGTGCCGGGACGGGAGAACAGTGACCGCAGCGTCCTTCAGATGCTCATAGCTCGTATCCCACGGGTCGCGGAAGGGATAGTAGAAGGCGAAGAATGCCGTGCCCTGACAGCGCCCCGGCTGGTAGGGAACAGAGCGGATCTGGTCGTAGAGCTGCTGCGGGAGACCGGGGCTCTTGTCCCAGAGACACGGCGTCGTATACCACATCCAGGGCTTCACGGTGAAGATTGCGCGCTTCGCGGCCGCCTCCTTTGGATGGTACGTGCGGTGGTGCGTGTAGGGCAGCCAGAAGTCGCAATAGGAGTCGAGAATCTCGAAGGTCGGCAGCGT
>JALGSS010000838.1 GCA_029821745.1 Candidatus Zipacnadia bacterium | reverse complement strand
AGGTCCTCGAGAAACGGGCCCTTGTCCTTCTGCCGGCCTCCGCCGGGCTGCACGTCGATTCGGTACCCGAGCTTGCTGAGCCGCCCCGCCAGTTCTTCCGGGTAGGTGGCTCCCTCGATCTTCGGCGACAGGAAGTCCCCGACCATCAGGCCGTTCACGGGGCGTGGCGGGTAGCTGCCGGGGATGTTCACGGCGATCACGCGCTTGCCGCGCTCACTGAGAATCTCCCAGATCGTCTTGCCCTGCAGGTTCTTCCCCGTGGCGATATAGGTCTCGTAACTGTCCGGTCTCCGGTCCTGGAATCCGTAGATCCCGTGCTTCCCCGGATTGCGGCCCGTCATGTACGAGCTCCAGGCGACACACGAGACGCAGGGGTGGATGGAGTCCGCTTGAGCGAAGCTGCCCTCACGAGCAAGCCGCGCGAGGTTCGGCAGCTTGCCGGCCGCCATCAGCTTCTTGAGGAAGGTGTAGGGCACCCCGTCGAGGCCGATCACGAGAACCCGTGCGCTTGTCTTCCGCTTCAGGAAACCGAAGATCCCCATTCAGTCGCCCCCGAAAAGCGCGTCAGCTTCGCCGCGCTTGCTGATGCACCCATCCAGTTCGCCGGCCCCCGCATTCGCATGGCGCGGCACGCCGCTCATGCTACGCGCCCGTTCCGCGCAAGTCGGTAAGGCAGGTGCGGCTTGGCCGGACTCCCCGCGCAACCGAGCCGACCTGGGTACTCCGCACGGCAATCGGCTACATGTACCCGAGGTCCTTCAGCCGCTCCTCAACCTGGGCCTCTTCCTCATCCGAGTACCCGTCATCCTGGCCGAAGCCATCACCAATATAGCCGAGCTCATCGAGTTTCGCAACGACCAGGTCGGCGCAGGTGTCGAGGTCGAGCTCATGGGTCTTGCAGACGACCTCAGCCGCTTCCGGCTCCTCATAGGGTTGATGCCAACCGGCGATATCGTTGATCTCGCCTCGCTCGGCCCGAGCGTACAGACCCTTCGGGTCACGCTCCTTGCACTCCTCGAGTGGGCAGGTGGTCCACACCTCGGCGAAGCTGTCACACCATTCGCGCGCGCGATCCCGGTGGTACTGCATCGGCGCCACCGCGGCGATCAGCACATTCACGCCATACTTGGACAGCATCTGCGCCATCCACGCCAGACGCTTAGTGTTCTCGTCTCGAGCTTCAGCGGTGAACCCCAGGTTCGGGCTCAGGTTCTGGCGCACCTCATCGGCGTCCAGATTCTCGACGGGCAGACCACGGTCACGCATCCGCTGCTCGACCGCCGCGGCGACAGTTGACTTCCCTGAGGCAGGCACGCCCGTGAACCAGATGACAGCTCCCGGCTTACTCATCATCATGTCTCCTTGTAACTGGCTTCCTTCGTGTCGATGGTAGTCCGTGCAACCCGATCGCGACGATCACGCCGCAGAGCACTGTCCATGTGCCGTCGGCGAGGAATCGGTACTCGCATCGCCGCGCCCCCTGCTTATCGCTCCACCGCCGTACCTTCCATGTCGCCGGGCACAGAGAGCCCCATTGCCTCGAGTACCGTCGGCGCCACATCCATTACATTCAGGCCCTGCAGCTCTCCGCGCACGCCCACGCCGGCCCCGGACATGATAAACACGCCGTCGTAGTCGTGCACGCAGTCGTCCGGGCCAATCTCAGTGTCGAAGGAATGGATCGAGTCGTGGCCCACATCCTGCCCCGCGCGCCAATACAGATCGTCGAAGTACACAAGCAAGTCCGGCGCGTCACCCACGGGCGTCCCGGGATAGAGCTCCTCGGGTTTGAGGGCTCGCGTATCCATCACCCTACCCGTGTGATCAGGGATCGCTTCGAGCCGCCGGATCAGGTCGTCGCGCACACTCTCGTACTCGGCCGGCGCAATGATCCCCTCGGGCTCTCGGCCCTCGACGTTCATGAAGATCCGGCTGTAGTAGCCCCCCCAGGCCCAGGCGACGGTCCGCGACCAGTCGACGTCGTCCTCCGAGAAACGGGTGACGCCGTCGGCCCCTTTCTTCAGGGTGAGCAGGCCCTCGCGGATCAGCCAGTCGTTCACGTTCAGCGACCCGTCCATGCGCTTCGCGCCGTGGTCGGAGACAACCATCACCAACGCGCCGGGACCGGAGAGCTCAATGATCTCGCCGAGCTGCTCGTCCAGCATCGTGTAGTAGTCGCGCATGCAGCTCTCGAACTCATTGCCCGCCTCGTACTTGCGGTGGGTCGGATCCGTGTATTTCCAGAACCCGTGATGGAGTCGATCGGGCCCCATGTACACCATCATGTAGAAGTCCCATGGACCCTTCTCTCCCAGCAGGTACTTCGCCACCGCGAACCGCTTGCGGGTCATGGTGTGGATCTGCTTGAGCAGCCATCCCTTGTCGTCGGTGCGGAAGTTCTCGCAGTCGATCATGTAGCCGTCGGCCACTCGCTCGACTTCCGCCTTCAGAGACTTCGGGTAGGTGTAATCACTGTCATTCCCCGGCGTGAGGAAGCTGGAGATCATCGCGCCGTGGATCGGCTTCACCGGATACGTCTGGGGGACGTTGAACACGCACGAGCGCTTGCCGTTGCGCGA
>JALGSS010000837.1 GCA_029821745.1 Candidatus Zipacnadia bacterium | reverse complement strand
AATGAAAAGAGACGAATACAATGCTTATGGAGGCGTGTTCCGAATGCCGGCACAGGTCATCTTGTCCCCATGGCTGTTCGCACTGATCCTTACCACGCTGTTTGGCGCAACTCTAGGTTCCGCCGCGACGATCAAGGTATCCCCGGACGGCCCCATCAACTCGCTGGAAGCGGCTCGCGACGCCGTGCGGGAACTGAAGGCGAAAGCCCCACTGACTGAGCCCGTTCACGTTGAGATCGCCGCCGGCGTGTACACAATGACCAAGCCCTTGGTGCTCAGCGCCGAGGACAGCGGCCTGGACGACGCACCGGTCATCTACGAGGCGGCGCCCGGCGCTCGCCCTCTCTTCCACGGTGGCAAGACGATCACGGGATTCACCAAGGGCGAGGACGGCCTGTGGACTGCCCAAGTGCCCGAAGTCGCCGCGGGAGACTGGTATTTCGAGCAGCTCTGGGTGAACGGCCGCCGAGCCACTCGCGCGCGGACCCCCAACAAGTTCTACTACTACACCCAGCGCAAGGTGGGCAACGCGATCGATCCGCTAACGGGCCAACCCGCGAATCTGAGCCGCCGGGCGTTCATCGCGCGCCAGGAGGACATTCAGTCGCTGCTCGACCTGCCGGAGGAGGAACTGCCGGACGCCATGTTAATGATGTACCACTCCTGGGAGGCCAGCCGATGTCCGGTGGCGGGCGTGGACCCGGAGAGCAACATGGTGGTAACCACAGGGGGCTGCCCCTGGGACATGATGCGATGGAGCCCGGCTCAGCGCTACCATATCGAGAACGTCAAGGCCGCTCTCGATGAGCCCGGCGAGTGGTTCGTGTCCCGCGAGGGCACTCTGTACTACATGCCGCGCCCCGGGGAGGACATGACAACCGCCGACGTCGTGGCCCCCGTGTGCGAATTCTTCATCCGCATCGTGGGCGACCCCGCGCTGGGGCTCACGGTCGACAACGTGAAGTTCAGCGGCCTGCGCTTCCTGTACGGGCAGTATCTCACGCCGCCTCAGGGCCACGGTGACGGCCAGGCAGCCCAGAGCATCGAGGGCGCCATCACCGCGGACGGAGCGCGGAACATCACCATCGAGAACTGCGAACTGGGACATGTCGGCACATACGGCATCTGGTTCCGCGAAGGCTGCCGGAACTGCCGCGTCGAGAAGAGCTACCTGCATGACCTGGGCGCAGGCGCGGTTCGGTTCGGCGTGGGCTGGGGCCAAAACCTGACGGATCCGGCCACCCACACCGGGCACTGCGTCGCCGACAACAACATCATGAACAAGGGCGGGCGGCTGTTCCCCGGCTGCGTGGGCGTCTGGATCGGCCACAGCGGCGACAACCAGGTCACCCATAACGACATCTCCGACCTGTATTACACCGGCATCTCAGTCGGCTGGAGCTGGGGCTACCGCCCGACACTATCCCAGCGCAACAAGGTCGACTTCAACCACATCCACCACATCGGCCAGGGCGTCCTGAGCGACATGGGCGGCGTGTACACTCTCGGTATCTCGGACGGCACGACGGTCAACAACAACCGCATCCATGATGTGTACTCGTATGACCGCTACGGCCGCGGCGGATGGGGCCTGTACAATGACGAGGGCACATCGCGAATCCACATGGAGAACAACCTCGTCTACAACGTGAAGACGGGCACCTACCACCAGCACTACGGGGAAGACAACGTTATCCGCAACAACATCCTGTGCAACAGCATGGATGGGCAGATTCAGCGGTCGCGGATCGAGGACCACAACTCGTTCTTCCTCACCAACAACATCATCTACTGGAATGGTGGAAAGCTGTATGCGGCGGGCGGGGGCTTCAAGGATGACAACGTGGTCTCCGAGAGCAACCTGTACTGGGACGCCTCGGGTGAACCGGTGGACTTCCACGGGGCGAACTTCGAGGAGTGGCAGGCGAAGGGCAAGGAGCCGGGCTCAGTGGTCGCCGACCCGCTCTTCGTCGACCCGGAGAACTTCGACTTCCGCCTGAAGCCAGACTCACCGGCTCTCAAGGTGGGCTTCAAGCCCTTCGACTATACGCAAGCGGGGGTATACGGTGACGAGAAGTGGAAGGGCCTGGCCGGCAGTTTCGAGTTCGAGCCGCTGGAGTTCGCGCCGTTGCCGCCACCACCGCCTCCACTGAAGATTGATGAAGACTTCGAGTTGGCGGGCGTCGGGACGCAACCCGTCTCCGCGAAGGTGTACACCGAGAACAAGGGCGACTCCGTGCAGGTGACGGACAAGGTCGCCGCGACAGGCAAACACAGCCTGCAGATCCAGGACGCGCCGGACCTGCAGTACGGGTACAACCCCCACTTCTACTTCTCACCCAACCACAAGTCGGGGATCACGAAGTTCAGCTTCGACCTGCGGGTCGAGGAGGGCGTCGTGATGTACGTCGAGTGGCGCGACAACCACGGCCCATACCGCGTCGGGCCGAGCATCTGGGTGCGCGGGACGAAGCTGCAGGTGGCAGGTGAGACGCTGGCGGAGCTTCCCATCGGCGAATGGGTCCACTGCGAGACAACTTGCGGCCTCGGCGACCAGTTCACGGGGATGTGGGAGCTTGC
>JALGSS010000836.1 GCA_029821745.1 Candidatus Zipacnadia bacterium | reverse complement strand
GAGCACCTCAACACAACCGGTGTATCGCGGCGGCTATTCGGCGACGACTTCGCCGGGAGGGTCACCGAAGTCCGGTACCTGCAGCAATTCTCCGCCGCGCACCGACGAATCGTGAGCGATCAGCCCCGGTACCATGTAGCGGGCGGCCTCCCACACATTGTTCGGCGGGATCGTCTCGTTCACGCAGGCCCTCACGAAGTCATCCACGAGGAACTGGTGGGAGCCATTGTGGCTGTTGGGCAGGCCGACGAACTCCGCCGGGAGCCGCGCCAGATCATGAACCCGCGAGGCCCGTCGGCGGAGGTGACATGGCTCATCTCCCCGGAGACCTCGGCGGCAGGCACGCCGGTGCAGGCCAGAAGCTCGCTCAGGTCCTCGGTCTGGGCACGGTCCTTGGTGACCCAAGCTTTCGCATTCGCCTGCTCCTCATAGCTGCCCAGACTCCCGTACAGGCTCATACCCACGGTGCCCGGGTGCCCGATGCGCCGCAGTTCATTGATCCGGCACGCGCTGCCGTCGGACATCCGGAACAGAGCGGTCTCGTTGCTGAAGGCATTGCCCCATATGTTCGAGTCGGGCCCGTAGATGTGGGGGTCCTCCACGTCGACGACGCCCTGGCAGGACACGTGGGTCATGTATGCGCCGGTGACGGAGATGATCATGCTGGTGGAGTGCGTCGGGTAATACATGGGCGGCCCGCCGGCGGTTTCTAGCCACTTCTCGCCGCCACGCCACTTCGCGACGTCATATAGACCGTGGTCCCAGTCGTGCAGGTACTCGGCCTCGGAGTACACGATGCGACCGAAATCGCCGGCCTGGAACCGTTCGCGGCAGTAGATGGTGCACGGGTAGTAGTAGCTCGTCTCACCGATCATGTAGACCTGTCCGGTCTCCTCGACAGTGGTCACCAGATCGGTGAGCTCATCCAGGCTATGGGCCGCGGGCACCGCCGAGTACACATGCTTGCCCGCCCGCATCGCCTGTATGGCCTGGGGCGCGTGCAGCCAGTGCTGGGTGATGACCGCGACGGCGTCGACGTCAGTCCGGCAGAGCTCATCCAGTGACGGACAGGTCGCGGGGATGTCGAAGGTCTCGGACTTCTCGCGAAGCTTCTCCGCGTCCAGATCGCACAGGATGACCTCGTCGACGAGAGGATGCGCCTTGAACAAAGGGATGAAGCTGTTTGCGAAGGCCCCCACGCCACACATGCCAACTTTGATGCCCATGGTCGATGCGCCCCTTTCCCAGCACCCGGGTGTGCACCCGGACTAACTTCCTGCACTATTCGCGGACGCGGCCAGTCCTCCTTCACGCTGTGTGCACCGTTTTCCCGGGCACCCGCTTCTGCGGAGCGACGGGGACGGGCCCGATGCGGCAGGTTCGCGGTCGGAGCGTGGCGAAGTATACCGTTGCCGGATCAGGAGGATGGAAAGTGAAACGACGCGACTTCCTTACAACCGTCGCGGCCGCCGGCGTTGGCGCAGCCGCCGGTATCGGCTCGCGTGAAGCAGATGCCCGGGACGACACACGACTGCCTTGCCGTCCGCTGGGCGAGACCGCGCGCTCGCTCTCGATTATCGGCCTGGGGGGACTCGTCGTCAGCCAGATATCACAGCAGGAAGCGAACGATATGGTGGCGTGGGCGTGGGAGCGCGGCGTCACGTACTACGATGTCGCACCCACATACGGGAACGCGGAGGAGCGTCTCGGGCCGGCCCTGGAGCCCTACCGCGACAAGGCATTCCTCGCCTGCAAGACGGTACAGCGCAAGGCCGATGGCGCACGGGCAGAGCTCGAGCAGTCTCTCACGCGCCTGCGCACTGATCACGTGGACCTGTACCAGTTCCACGGCCTGACGAAGCCGGAAGACGTCGACACCGTCATGGGCAAGGGCGGCGCTCTTGAGGCCTTCCTGCAAGCCAGGGAGGAAGGCAAGATCCGCTACATCGGCTTCTCGGCGCACTCGGTGGAAGCGGCCCTGGTGGCGATGGACCGGTTCGACTTCGACACGATATTGTTCCCCTTCAACGTGGTCTGCGTGGAAAACGGCAACTTCGGGCCGCAGGTGCTGGAGCGCGCTCAGGAGAAAGGGGTTCATTGCCTCGCCCTGAAGGCGATGGCCTGGACGAAGCTGGGCAAGGGCCAAGAGAAGAAGTACCCGAAGGCCTGGTACGAGCCCGTTGACGACGCGAACCTGGCCGGCCTGGCCCTGCGCTACACACTGGGTCTGCCCGTCGTCGCCGCCGTCCCACCCGCGGATGGTCGCTTGTTCAAGATGGCGGTGGAGTACGCCCTGGAGTACAAGCCGCTGACAGAGGACGAACGCGCGGAGCTCGTCGCGGCGGCGCAGGGCGTCGAACCGATCTTTGAATGCACCGTCTGATCGAGGTAAGAGATGACCTTCCGTGAGCGCCTCTTGACGTCGCTGCAGGGCGGCCGGACGGACGTGATGCCCTGGTTCGCAGACCTGACCTACTGGGCCCATAGCCGGAGACTCGCCGGAACGCTGCCCCCGGAGTACGAGGGCGACGAGGGGTTCGTCAAGCTCCACACCGACCACCACGTGGGGTACTACCTGGGCTACGCGCCGGTGTACTCGACCACGCTGGAGAACGTTAAGGTACATAGAGACAGTGCCGATGGCGTCACCACGACCCGATGGGAGACCCCTGTCGGTGAGATCTGGGGGCAAACGAAGTTCTTGCCGGTGACAGCCAGCGAAGCACCTATCAAGTGGGGGGTGAAGACGCCCGATGACCTGAAGGTCTTGCGGTACATCGCCGACGCGACCCGCACGACTGCCGACCACGCGTCCCTGGAGCGTCAGAAGGCCATTGCGGGGGATCAGGGACACCCGACGGTGTTGCCGCC
>JALGSS010000835.1 GCA_029821745.1 Candidatus Zipacnadia bacterium | reverse complement strand
CGAGAGCGGGGTGAGCGTGAACGCGTCTTCCGCGTAGGCACGTTGCCGCGACGTGACGGGCCAGTCCATGACCACTGAGCGCCGGCGGGAAACTCGCTTTGCTCGCGATCCCAGCAACGTTCTGCTCCGGAGCATCTTCCCGACCGTGTCCCGCTTGAGCGACTGGGGATCGGCACAGATGAGTAGGCCGCCGCCTGCGACGAACTGCTCCAGGGCCGCCAGTGTCTCCGGGCGCTCATACGGCGCATACGGGAGAATGACGACCGAGAGCCCCTGCAAGTCGGCTTTTCCGCGGGCGAGGGCATAGCTGTCGATCATGCGCGGCCACCCGCCCAGAATCGGCCCGCAGAATGCGTACGCGGCCTCCGTTGCGGGATGGCGCATCTGCCGTCCCAATGCCATGATGGACGGGCTCGACGAGAGAATACCCACGGTGCTGCTGTGCGGGGTTCGCACCGTGTTCGTGGATATCAGCGCCAGCAGGTTCTTGAGCGTCTCCCACCGGCCCGGCGCTGCGTACTGGTGATGTCCCAGGTCCCGGTCGCCCCATTCCTCCGCAATCATCATCACCCCGTCGCCGCCATTCTGGAGGATCTGCGAGTAACGCCGCTGCACCTCCTCCGGCGAAGGGGAGCCTGCGTACATCACGATCTGCGCTGCGCCATGCACGCGCTTTCCGGTCATGTCGGCGGCGCATTTCGTCTCGAACCCGGCGTGGTACTTGTGTGCGCCGATCCGATACGACAGCGACTGTCCGGTGAACACGTCCACAGTCTTCGCCAGGTCACACCATGGCAGCGGGTACAACTGAGCTTCGTCGGGGCCCAGTAGCATTGCCCCGCAGTCGGTCTCGTCAATGACCAGTCGCACGCGCTCGAAGGTGCGGACCATCTGCTGCCCGGCCCACGAGTAGTACGCGATCCATCGGAACGGATTCCTGTCCTGAGTGCTCTCCGGCAGGCCCCACTTGCCCCCACCGAACTCCTCCCGCACTTCCCGATCAATCGCTTCCCACAGTGGCGACTCGCGCTTCTCTTTCGGCAGAACTGAGCCCGCGTAGTGCCCGAGCATCTCGTCTTCCACGAATATGTACTCGATCCCGGGTGGATCGGGGATCGTCTCGCAGTACTCGCGACACGCGGTCACATAGGCGTCGTGGAATACCGGATCCAGTAAGTAAGGCACGTCCTTCGGCGGCTTACCCCCGTAGTGCGCCTTGTGCAGGCGCTGCGCCGCGTAGTGGATGTACGGGCACGCCGGGATGCCCTTCTCAGTCGCGAGCGCCGGCGGGCCTCCTCCTTCAGCCCACGTGAGGGTCCTCGTCTCCTTGAACAGATCGATCTGCTCATCGTACCGGTAGCGCCACCCGTACTTCATAGCCTGCTGTCGGTACGGCTTCGCCCGGGTCGCGTAATGCCACGCGGTAAGCCAGATGCGGTCCTCGCGGGGCGTTGCGAACTGCTCCCAGGTGTTGGGTGGGCGTGTGTCCTCAGGAGGATCGATGGCCGCGACGGATACGTCGTCGATCCGCAAGTCGCACGGCCCGGCTGAGTTGAACTCGATGGTGACCTGCGCGGCCGACAGTGGCGCCTGGAAGCATTTCTCCGCCTGGGTCCACTTCCCGAAGGTGTCCAGAAGGGGCATCGCGCACGGATAGTCGAAGTGCTTGGCATTCGCATCGATCATTCGCGTGTTGAAGCTGCCGAGACTCCCTCCGCCAGGTCCCTTCGGCCCGGCCCAGTAGCGAAATCGCACCCGGTACCACTGCTCCGGTTGCGTCTGCACATTCTGGTAGAACGCCACGCGTGTCTTCGGCCCACCCACAAACTGCACGCATCGATTGCCGCCATCCTCGAGGACGTTGACCTCGACGGGTTCAGGCTGGTTGAACCACCAGTGCCAGCTCTCTACGCCATCCTCGAAATCCCCGTTGAGAACCATCGTTTCCGGGGCACTGTCCGCGTATGCGCCGGCGTGCAAGAGTATTGCTGCCAGCCCCAATATCATCGCGCAGTTCCGCAAAGCACGGCCTCCTTCGTGTCATTACAGTCACCAACCCTCGTAGTTTCCACTCGCGTGGCGGTCGTCCCTCCCGCCGTAGTCGTTCGCCGTTGGCCCCTGCTGCCGTGGAGTGTTCCCGGGACGGGGCAAAGTGACCTGAGTGAATACGCGTGCGCGTCAGCGTCGGTGAAGGTGCGCGTTCCGCGCAGGCCCGCGCAGCGGGACAGACGGAACGCGCACAGGCCGTTGGTGCGTCCGTTGCCGATCCGTCAAGCGATGTCGCCTGCCTTGTCCCTCGCGCTCTGTGCGCATTCGAAGAGAGGGGTCCGCGGCTGGTAGCCCCGGCGGGGCCTGGGGCAGAGCCCCAGGGCGTTGGCCGTTCGTCCGTTGGCTGTTGGCCGGTTGGTGGTGTCGCTGGTGCCCGCCGGAGCGGTTGCCAGGTCCGCCTGCGAAGGTGTAGCATTGCCCCAATGTAATGCGGTATCATCCGCGTCGCTATGACGCTGCGCTATGTCGCTGGGAGGACACAGAATGCCGGATTTGAAGATCGCGATCATGCTCGGGAACTTGCGCATGGAGCG
>JALGSS010000058.1 GCA_029821745.1 Candidatus Zipacnadia bacterium | reverse complement strand
TGGGCCATCTGAACCGGGAGATTGAGGTTGTCGTACACCAGGGGCGCCATGGACTTCACGCGGGCATCGACTTCGCCCGTGAACCAGGTGGTCCAACCTCGCTTCGAGCCTCCGGTCACCATGAAGCCCTTGATCGGGCCGTCCCATTCGCTCTCGGCGAGAGCCTGCAAAGCGTCCATGGTGCGGACGGCAGCTTTCGTCATGGGGAAGAGCAGCGGCCACGTGGCGTCTTTCGTCTCCAGGTACTTCGCGAAGGTGAACGAGATCAGAGCATCTTCGTTCAGGCCGTCGAACAGCGGCTGGTTGGGGATGTCCCCGAGCACTGCAACCGGCGTCCCCGTCAGACCGGCCACGAGAGAGAGCAGCGCAAACTCGGAGCCGACGGGATTGCCGCCGGTGATGTAGAGCACACACAGTTCCGGGTGTCTGGGCTTCGCGGGCCTGGCGACCGCGATGCGGTGGGTCCACTCAATCCCCTGCCAGACCTGGGAGGTCATCCGCATGTGCGTGACTGATCCGCCGTCAGGCATCTTGGTCTCCTCCGCCTTCTCCCACTTGAAGGACTTGTCCGGCGCGCGGACGTAATCGAAGAGCGGCTGGGCCTGTAAGACAGATGCGCTCAGGGCCAGGAGGGCGGACATCAGGATCAGTTTGCTCATGGACGGCCTCCTTCGGAGAATCATGCGCTCGCACTGCGTAGGTTTTCACACCTGTTCGTTGGGCGAGACATCAAGTCCTGCGCGTAACGGGCCATGCCACGCCTACGTAATTGAGACGTTGCGTTGGGCGTATGTGTTCTGGAGGCCACGGCGCATGTGACGGCGAACTACCCATCGGGACGTGGCGACGGACCCCGCTGAAGTTCGTCCCCATACATGACGAAGGAGAACGAGAGCAGTCCGGAGGTGTGCTTAGGAGCCCTTCCGGCCCGCTGGCACCGTACGGATCGCATGACAGGGAGTAGACATGAACGGACCCTTCGAGAACGGAAGCCCCGTCGAACTGTGGCCGGCCGGGACACCGGGGCTGGATTCCGCGAGCCCGGTGGAAGTGCCGACAATTGTGCCCTACGTGCTGGACGCGGATGAGCCCCACGGGGCGGTCATCGTCTGTCCGGGCGGCGGCTATGCAGGAAGGGCGGACCATGAAGGCGAGCCGATCGCTAGGATGCTGAATTCCCACGGCATCTCCGCCTTCGTCTGCCACTACCGCGTTTCGCCCTACAAGCACCCGTACCCGCTAATGGATGCACAGCGCGCCATCCGCTGGGTGAGGCAGCAGGCGGGCCTGTGGAACATCAAGTCCAACAAGGTCGGCATCCTTGGATTCTCCGCCGGTGGACACTTGGTTAGCACCGCCGGAACTCACTACGATGGCGGCGATCCGGACGCCGAGGACGCCATTGACCAAGCGAGCTGCCGACCCGATGCCCTCGTGCTGTGTTACCCGGTCATCAGCTTCGGCGAGTTTCGGCACACAGGCTCGATGATCAACTTGATCGGCGAGAACCCAGCGGATGGCCTGCGCTTGTCGCTGTCCAATGAACTGCAAGTGACCCAGGACACGCCCCCGACGTTCCTCTGGCACACTGCGGACGACGCCGGGGTGCCCGTCGAGAACAGCATCCTGTTTGCCCGGGCCCTGCGGGACCACCAAGTGCCCTTCGAGCTGCACGTCTACCAGTCAGGCAGACACGGGCTGGGCCTGGCACCAGAGGACCCGCATGTTGCTACGTGGGCGGACCTGTGCGGCCAGTGGCTGAGAGCATTGGGGTTTTAGCAGCGAGAGACGCAGAGCGTCCCTCGCGTGAGAATATGGCTCGATTCTATTCGTTGCAGGGAGGTCGTGTCTCATGCGTGCCGCCTTCGTCGTCTTCCTGAGCGCCGTTCTGGTAAGTGCCGTGGCCGCCTACCAGCCGGAGTCGAACGTCACTCGGGGTATCTACTGCCACAGTCGTGGGGTGATCAGCACCGACATCTGGGGATACTACGGACGCGGGGGTCACTACGTCACCGATGAGAAGCACGGGGGCGCGTCGAGCCTCAAATGCGACTACGCAGATGGTGGTCCCGGCAGTGGCGCCGGCGTCAGCCAGCAAATCACCTTCGACCAAGAGACCCCCAAGCCGATCAAGATCGCCGGCTGGAGCAAGGCTGAGGGTGTCCAACCGGGCGCGGCCTACGAGTACTCCATCTATCTCGATCTGCGGTACGCGGACGGTACCGCCTGGTACATGCAGATCGCGCCCTTCAAAGCGGGCACCCATGACTGGGAGTACGCGGAGAACGTTATCACGCCCGAGAAGCCGGTGAAGTCGGCCTCTGTCCACGTGTTCCTTCGCGAGAAGCCGGGCACCGTGTGGTTCGACGAGGTCTTTGTGGGTGAGGTGGATGGCGACAACCTCCTGAAGAACCCGGGTTTCGAGCAGGACCAGCAGGAAGAGAACGAGGCCCTGACGGACCTCATCGCCCAGTACGAGGACCTCAATGCCAACGCGATGCATATCTACCTGTCACCCAACTCACCGCTCTGGGAGTCCGATCTGCTCGACAAGCACTACGACGGCGAGAGCCCGATGACGAAGTTCCTGGCAACGTTGAAACGCCACGGGATCGGGGTGTGGGTGACCACCGGGAGCCTATCGCAGCCATTCAAGGGCGTCGATGACCCGAACTTCCCGGCATACTACTGCCCAAACGAGAAGTGGGGCGAGAACTGGGTGAACGTCCTGGGCGACCTGGCGCGCGAGGACATCGCCGGGATCTCGCTGGTGCCCGACGAATACAACTACACGAACAGCACGCTGAAGCGCGCCTTCGCCAAGCACTCCGACGAGGCCGTGCGCACGTTCTACGAGGAGATGCCATGGTACTGCGACGGTCCCGGGTGCAAGGCCCGATTCCAGGAAGCCTTCGGTACCGAGATGCCGGACTTGCACGAAGTCCAGCAGACCGACGACTGGCGCAAGTACATCAACTTCCGCTACATGACGACCACTGAGTGGATGCGAAAGGGCGCTGACGCCATCAAGGCGGCGAACCCGGACTGCCGGGCGGACTCGTTGATTTGCGTCACCCCCGTATGCTCGGACCGATGGTGGAGTGTCGGCGTGGCCTGGGACCAAGTCGGCTACGGGACCAAGATCGATTTCCTGACCACCGATCCCTACATCCTGCTCCACAACTACCTCGGGGACTCAACACACTGGTATGTCACGGAAACATGCGAGCGCCTCTCGGGCGCTCACCCTCTGCGGCAGTGCGGGTCGGTTCTTGAGGCCTCGCGCCTGCGGCCACAGTTCCGCGAGCTCGATCCGGTCGAGGTCTATGGCGCCGCATTGTCCTCCGTGTTCCACGGGGCCCGCGAGTTGGCCTGGTGGCATCACAGCCACATCACCGGCTTGAGCGGCACGTCCGAGGACGCGGACAAGACCTATGCCATCGTGAAAGGGACCTACCAACTATTGAGTGACGTCGACCCATGGCTCACTGGTCTGCAACCCCTCAAGCGCGTGGCCCTCTTGCATTCGCGAGCCTCGGAAGACTGGTGGCGGTTCTACTCAACCGGGGAGCCGGCCGACTGCCTCACTCACGAGGACAAGGATGCGCGGTACGCCTCGCGGGCCCAGGTGGAAGTGCTGATGCACTACCTGCGCACCAACACGCCTGTGGATCTCTACTACCTGGAATCCGTCACCGCCCAGCAGCTTGCCGACTACCCGCTCGTCGTGGTCCCGTTCCCGTTCGCCATCGACGACGACCAGGTAGCTATGCTGCGCGAGTTGGCCGACGAAGGCAAAGCCATCGTTGTCATGTCGGAGGTCGGCACACTGACGGCCGGCGGCGAGGTACGCGACACGCCGGCATTGCTGGACTTGCTGGGACTGGACGAGGCACCCACCGGAGAGCAGACCGGTCGGCTGATCGTGGACGAATCCTCGCCTCTCTCCCAGATCCCGCTGGATGACGAGGTCACGACGTACTCATCTGTCGCCTTCCGGGAAAGCGTCGACACCGGCCCCACCGTCAATGGAGTGCCTGTGGCAGGTGTTCGCAGTCAAGGCGATGGGTTCGTCGCATTCCTCGCGGGAGAATTCGGCGTAGGACTGCCCGAGAGCTACGACAACGAAGTGCGAAGCCGGGAGCAGCGTGTCTACCCGCCCAGACACCGTCAGACACACCGCGAGCTGCTGACCAGTCTGTGTCGTCTCGTCGCCGGGGAGGCGAGCGTTGCCGGCGAATTGTCAGTCGCCTACGATGAGGACGAGCCTGAGTTCCCCGATGACGTCGAGGTGGTCATGGCCACCAACGGCGATGGGGACCTGGTGTGCTTCTGCGCCAACTGGACGCAGGGCGCGGCGACCATGCGGCTGAACATCGATGCGACGCGGTTCGACCCGGCCCGGACCTCGGGCAGGGCGATCACGCCCGACGCGGCCGTGCGGAGCATCGACCGCGTACCGACATCCCTGGCGTCGCAGGAGGCCTGCGTGTTCCGCGTGCCCCGTCGCTGACCGTGCGGCGGCGGCGCAGAAGAGCGAATCGCCTGAAACAGCTTGCGCAGGGCATAGCCGCCTGTTATAATCAAATCTTGCTTGAGATAGAGTGTGATACATTGTTTGTTTGCCAGAAGGTGGGACGACATGAAGCCGGACATCCATCCCGAATACACCGACTGCAGCGTTGTGTGCGCCTGCGGGAACACGTTCCAGACACGGTCCACGAAGCCTGAGTTGCGCCTGGACATCTGCAGCAAGTGCCACCCGTTCTACACAGGCGCTCAGAAGATCGTTGACACTGAGGGGCGTGTTGAGCGGTTCATCAAGCGCTACAACCTGCAGGAGAAGTACACCGGCAAAGACGCGTAGCGGAGTCCTATTGCTCTCACGGGCCCAGGCGGGCGTCTACGCCTGGGCCCGTAGTTTGTAAGGCACTTGGAGTCCGACTGTACCCGGTTCTCGAGGACATCCATGCAAAGCACGGAAGAGAAAGTCCAGCCCGAATCCTGTGAGGAGCCCCACTATTACGGCGGACAGGCCGTGATGGAGGGCGTCATGATGCGGGGCGCCGACCGCTACGCCGTCGCTGTCAGACGAGCGGACGGCGAGGTCCTGCTTGCCGAACAGGAGATAGAGAGCTTCGCCGAGAAGCACAAGTGGGCGAAGTGGCCGCTGATCCGTGGCAATGTGGCCATCGTAGACAGCCTCACGCTAGGAATGAAGGGCCTCTTTTTCTCCGCAGACGTGCTGGCCCAGGAGGAGAACGAGAGGCTGGTTGCGGAAGAGGCTGCGCGGGCCGATGAGACACGAGGCGACGAGGCGACGGCGCAGGAAGCACCTGCGGACGACGCAGCGTCGTCACCGGAGCCTGTTGGTGGGCTGAACAAGGTCGCCAAGTGGGCCACGATGGCCCTCTCCTTCGGCATCGCCATCTTCATCTTCGTCCTCCTGCCAACGTGGGCCGTCGACTGGTTCACGCCCGCCCCGGCGGAAGGCACGCCCTGGTGGACGCTCGAGAAGGTGCTGCGCAACGTTGTCGAGGGCGGCATTCGCCTTTCTCTGCTCATTTTGTACATCGTCGCGATCTCGCGGATGGAGTACGTGCGACGACTGTTCGAGTTCCACGGGGCTGAGCACGCCACCATCAACTGCTTCGAAGCCGGCGAGACGGTCTCGGCTAAGAACTGCCTGAAGTTCAGCCCACTTCACCCTCGCTGCGGGACGGCGTTCCTTTTCGTCGTCATCATTGTGAAGATCATCCTGGGGTGGTTCTTCGGCTGGCCCGAACTCGTGCCGCGAATGCTGATCCGTTTCGGGCTCATTCCATTCGTCGCCGCTGTGGGGTACGAAGTCATCCGCTGGGCGGGACGACACCGTGGCTCGGTGCTGTCCAGTATCCTCGCCGCACCGGGAATGTGGATGCAGTTGCTGACGACAAGCCGCCCGGACGAGGACCAAGCCAAGGTTGCCATCTACTCGCTCGCGGCTGTAGCGCCGGAGGTTGACTTGCCGGACGGCTGGCCCGAGGCCCGACGTGTGCCGATCCCGCTGAACGCCCAGCAGAGCGAACAATCCGAGGAGGAACGCGTGGAGGAGCCGATGCCCGCCGACGCCAGCGAGTAGCCCTTCCCCTGACGTGTCCAGGCGAGGCACCCGCGCCGGCGCGCCGGCGACCACACTCACCCATACCGATATGGACTTCAGAGAACCCTTTGAGAGGATGGCGGCAGAACTCGAGGACGTTGGGCTCAAACTCAGCGACCCCGCCGTCATCACCGATCAGAACCAGTTCCGGGACCTCGGGCGCAGGCATGCGGAGTTGCAGGAGGCTATCGACCTGTGGCGTGAATACCAGCAGGCCGAAACCGATCGTGACGAGGCCGCAGCGCTGCTTCAGGACACAGACGATGCGGAGATGCGTGAGTTCCTGGAACTGGAACACGCAGAAGCCGTGGCGACGGTTGACAGGCTGCACGGTCGTTTGATGCGCCAACTGCTTCCCAAGGATCCGATGGAGGCCAAGAACGCCGTTGTCGAGATCCGCGCAGGCACCGGTGGCGACGAGGCGGCGCTCTTTGCAGGCGATCTGTTCGGCATGTACAGCGGCTTTGCAGAGCGCTGCGGATGGAAGCTGGAGGTCGTTGGTGAGAACGAGGGCGAGATGGGCGGTTACAAGGAGATATCCTTCGTCCTCGACGGCGCGAACGCTTTCGGGACAATGAAGCATGAGATCGGCGTCCACCGCGTCCAGCGAGTACCGAAGACGGAGTCTCAGGGCCGGCTGCACACGTCCGCTGCCTCCGTCGTCGTCCTGCGCGAGGCCGAAGACGTTGATATTGAGATCGACCCTGGCGATCTGAAGATAGAGAGCTTCCGTGCCGGCGGTCCAGGCGGGCAGCACATGCAGAAGAACGACACGGCCATCCGGGTGCTCCACAAGCCTTCGGGCGTCGCCGTCGTGTCCTCCAACCAGCGCAGCCAACACCAGAATAGAGAGCAGGCTCTGCGCCTCCTTCGCTCTCGGCTCCTGGAAATGGAGATCGAGCGGCAACAGCAGGAGGAGGCCACGGCCAGGCGGCAGCAGGTCAAGAGTGGGGATCGGAGCGAGAAGATCCGGACCTACAACTGGCCCCAGGACCGGGTCACTGACCACCGGATCGGCCTGACGGTCCACAATATCCCCGCGATCATGAGCGGCGAGATCGATGCGATCATCGAGGCCCTTCGGGAAAATGAGGATGCCGAGAGGCTTAGCGAACTCGTCGGAGACTGAAATGACGGTCCGCGAGGCCCTCAGGGTCGTCGAGCAGCAGCTTACTGACGCGCGCATTCCCTCACCAGAAGTGGATGCGCGTGTTTTGCTGGCGCATGCCATCGGAGAGTCCCCGCCGCGCATCCCCTTGCTCACGGGGGCCTCCGTCGACGCCGAATCCTGGGGGCGGCTGGGGAGATTGGTTCAGCGCCGTGCATCCCGCGAGCCGCTGGCCTACGTCGTAGGGGAAACAGAGTTCATGGGCTTGCGGTTCCGGTGCGACAAGCGTGTGCTGGTGCCCCGGCAAGACACCGAGACGCTGGTGGAGGCGGTCATTGCCGAGGTCGGCGGAGAGGGCATGAGACAGGCCCTGCTCGAGCCGGTGATCGCCGACATTGGCACGGGCAGCGGGTGCATCGCGATTTCGCTTGCCCACTTCCTCCCGTCGGCTCGCCTGATCGCTACTGACATTTCCGCTGATGCGCTTGAGCTGGCCCGGGGGAACGCGTCCCTGAACGGGGTCGCGGACCGAGTGGAGTTCGTGCGAGGAGCGGACCTGGAGCCTGTCCTCAACACCGACCGCGAGGGCACAGTCGACGTTGTCGTGTGCAATCCCCCCTACGTAGCTCTGGCCGATCAGAACCTGTTGCAGCCCGAGGTAGCTTGTCATGAGCCGGAGCTTGCACTCTATGGCGGCCAGGACGGCCTCGACGCATACCGGCGGCTCGTGCCCGAACTCACCAGGCTTTCGGCCCTTCGGCTCGCAGCCTTCGAGATCAGCTATGATCAGAGCGAGACGGTAAGCTATCTGGTTCGCCAGGCATTCCCCGGGTGGACTGTCGAATTGCACCAAGACCTATCGGGTACGCCCCGCGTCGTCACCGCGCGGCGCCAAGGTTAGTGTCGCTTGCGTCCGGTCACAAAGAGAACGGCTCGCGCTGGTTGCGCGAGCCGTTGCTGAACGTGACTGTCGGCGTGACTGTTACGGAACCCAGTAGATGTTGCGGGTGGCGGGGTTGCGCATCTTGTCGTACGCGTCCGTGCCCTTCATCCACTTCGCATGACCGTCGGCGAAACCGTAGTTGTTGCCACCGTTATGCCGAGCGTCGTCTTCCTGCAGATTCCGAGCATTCGTGCACTTGTTGGGAGATGTGGCCCAGCTACCGGCAGCGTCGGGGAAGGTCATCCGCCAATCGTCACCCATGCCGTGGCAGGAGTCAGCGAGGACGATGAACTGCGACGGATACTTGACTCGCGCCAAAGGCAGGCCACCGGCGTAGTACTGAACGTTTGGATTCTCACCGTACAGGTTGCTCGCGGAGAGATCGAAACTCGTGTTGTGGTACGGAGCGCTCTGCGCATATGTCTCGGTGCTGGGGCAGGCGTAGACCTGGGAGTTCTTCACGTAAGGGTAGACTGCGGCCCACCATGCCACGGACTCCGGATTGGCGTCGCCGATGGCGGTGGTCCAGTAGTGGAATTTCTCATCGTAGTCCTGCGTGTACATCATGTGGCCGAGCATGAGCTGCTTGACGTTCGACAGACAACTGGTCTGCCGTGCCTTCTCGCGGGCCCGAGCGAACACGGGGAATAGGATGGCGGCGAGGATGGCAATGATGGCGATAACTACCAACAACTCTATAAGCGTGAAACCTTTTTTCACGACGTGAATCCCTTCTCTCATGGGTAGATTGGCACGACTACGGAACACAGTATGGACCGTCAGCCGCCCGGCGTCAATCAAACATAGCCCCGATTCCTGGAATGTTTATTGGATGTACTGCATTTAGATTGTCATTGGGTTTTTTGGGTGGGATTGACTGCGGTGTTCTGAGATGGAGAGTGGCCTAACAGCAGTATGTTGACCCATTCAACACGCCGCTGCCATCCGCCCTGCATATGGCCCCCGATCGCGTCTGGGGCCTGTCGCTGCGGTCCCCGTGCGGACGCGTGAAGACGCCGGCCGCAGCATACTTCGCAGCCGGCGTCTTGCCAACTCATCTCGAGAGGGCGGCGCGAGCCGCCTCCCCATCAACTCACGGTATGCGCCAGACCCGATCGCGCGAGGCGATGTTCCGCATCTGGTCATAGGCGTTGGAGCACTTCATCCACTTCACGTGACCGTCGGCGAAGCCATAGCAGTTGCCCCCGTTGTGGCGCGCGTAGTCCTCATCCTGGTTGTTGCGCGCGTTCGAGCATTTGTTTGGGGACGTGTTCCACCCACCCGGCGCGTCTGGGAAACACATCCGCCAGTCGTCCCCCATGGCGTGGCAGGAGTCGGCCAGCACGATGAGTTCTGATGGGTACTTGATTCGGGCCATCGCCAGCCCGCCGGAGCGGTACTGCACATTCGGGTTCATGCCGTACAGGTTGCTCGGTGACTTCCAGAAATGCGTGTTGTGGTACGAGTACGTGTTGTAGTCGACGTTCCAAGTAGTCGCGCTGGGGCAGCAGTACACATCTGCGTTCTTCACATAGGGGTAGATGCCTGCCCACCACGCATCGGTCCACGCGTATGTGTCCCCGATTCCCGTCGTCCAGTAGAGGAACTTCTCATCGTAATCCTGCGCGTACATGAGGCAGCCTAACATCAACTGTTTGACGTTGGACGTGCAGCTCGCCTGGCGCGCCTTCTCCCGAGCCCTCGCGAACACCGGGAAGAGGATAGCGGCCAGGATCGCTATGATAGCGATGACCACCAGCAGCTCGATAAGTGTGAAGCCTGCCCGTCTCACATGATCGCCTCCTGGAACACCTGAACTCCTGTTTTGGGTGCCTTGCTCGCGCGTGCGGCGTCGTGAAGACGCCCACGTCCTGCCGTGCGACCCCGCTTCGCGAAGTTGCATGATGCTGTGCTTCTCCACACGCCCCCCCGTGACCTGCAGACCGCTGTTCCCCCTTTCGGGCCAGGTTTCAGGAAGGGCGTGGACTTCTGTTCGCTGCTGCAGGTCGAACAGCCCCACTTCGCCTGGCGGACCTACGCGGTTGTGCCTTGCTTCCTCGGTGACGATGGCGGCGCGTTCTGTCGTCGAGTCCATACGCCGCAATGGATACTCCTTAGTTCGATAACGAAAGACAAATATCCTTGTGGGTATTATGGCGGATTCGCCTCCGTTGGGTATTGGCACACGGTCGACGCTTGCGGAGCCTGTAACGCTTGATTCCCCGAAGCGATCTCGCCGACAACGCGGCCCCATTGGTCCCAACCCGGAACAGGTCGTCTAACCTCGCGTGCCGACCCGATTGTGTCCGTTTCGAGCGCGCGAAGCACTGCCGGGCACGAGCCGCCGGTTCCGGGCGGCACGGTTAGTCGAGAGGCGTCAGCGCCCACGGGTCCGCCGAGCCCACCGCCGCCTCTTGGCCCCCTGCGCGCAGGCTCTTCACGTGTGACGCTCCCTTGGACGTGGTCAGGAGTAGCGCGTTTGCACGGTCGCCGTCACTAAGCAGGCAGGCCTCCACTCGCGGGTCCGCCGGCGACAACTGCACTGTCGGCGTCACCCCCAGATCCGCAAGCAGTTCATGGAATCGCTGAAGCTCCGGGCCCTCGTATCGCGGCGCGCCCGGCTGCAGCACGAACATCGGCGGCGTGTTGCCCGCGTCCGTGATCCGCTTGATTGGCCCGAGGAAGGCGCGGCCCCAATTTTCGTGCTGTTTGACGGTGGCGTCCTGTCCCCACTGGACTGGCGCCCGGGGGCGAGCAGACATGTCGAGCAAGGCGAAGCGCGCTGCCGGGACGGTAACTGGCACGCCGGCTTCCGATGCCTTGCGCAGGCAGGAGAGAGCTTCGTCGCCGATGTACGCGCAGTCGGGCACGATCACGAGCTTGTAGCCCGTCAGGTCCGCCCTCTCGAGCTCGTGCAGCGTGTAGACGTCGGGGCAAAGCCCGCTCGCGGCGACCAGCTTGTACCACCCCATGAAGTCACGAAAATCATTGGGTGGTTCCTCGAGCCCGGCCCATGCGGGCATGATCGGCTGTACCAGAGCGACTTCGGCGACGGGTGACAGTCCGTTCAGCTCGCCGGCGACTTGCTTGGTCGTGCCGATCATCCGAGTCAGGGCCTCAATGCCCAGTTCGCTGTAGTTGTAGTCAGGCGTTCCCCACCAGCAGTAGTAGCTGATCCCGGTGCCGCCATGTTGGAGTAGGCTGAGAGACGTCCGCAGCAGGCCGCGTTCCCCAAGGCCCACGCCGAGCGTGAAATCCAGCAGATCGATGGCCCACATCGGCTTGCCGTACTTCCGAGCGAGATCGAGACTCGCTGTGATGTGGTGGTAATCCCCGTGGGCTGAGGCGATCTGCATCCCGAGGACGTCCTGATGCGCGGCCTTTTCGCAGAAGCGGTCCAGAGCGATGTTGTTGCCGATGACGTAGTCCCAGTGGAAGGGGTGCCCGAAACTGTAAGTCAGGTATGTGATGACCGGAAGGGAGGGATCGGCTATCTTGATCTGCGCTGCGAGCCAGTCGATGAAGCCTGCCACGGAATCCTGCAGGAAGCAGGACCAGTCGTAGACCGCGGCGGCCTCGCGCTTCACGTGGCCACCCGACAGCCCGGGAGCGATCGCGTGGTCAATGACCATCCGCCCGGGCGCTTCCCATGAGTGAGTTGCTCGGCTCCGTTCGCCCACGATCCAGGTTGTGTGAGACCACTTCGCCTGTGCCGGGTCGAGGCCGGGGTTGGGTGCTAGATTCTCGTCGTCGCCCGCCCTGCTGAAAGACACGTCTTGGAATACGACGTGCCCCGGGCCACCGTGCTTCAGCAGCAGCCAGGCCCGCTTGGCGCCCTGCGGTGCGCGGCCCCGAACACTGAGGCGCAAAGCCTCCGCGGGACCCTCCGCGCGTTCGCCACGGACGATGCTCAGGGGCTTCGGCGCGTCGCCGAGCCAGGCGATCTCCAGGTAGGCGCCTTCGCAGTCTGCGTCCAAGTCGCACGTGGCCGCAAACTCATACTCCTGGCGCGGCGCGATCGGCACGTGGCTCTCGCCGGTCGTGTGGAATGAGCTATCCAGCTTCGTCTCGGAGCTCTGCAATGCGCCCAAAGTGCGGGAGTCGGCGAAGCGTACCCACGCGAGGCGCGGTGCGTCGACGTCATCCCAACTGGCCCAGTCTGATTCCCACAGTTCGTTCAGAGCTGCGATGGTCTTGTATCTGTCCCTCAGCCAGGGGCGGAATGCGGCAACGTCCAGCGGCGAGTAGGCACTCTCAAGCGGGTACCACCATTCGCACCCGTTGTTGTAGCCGACCACCACGCCGTCCTGGTTGTGCTCGCGGATGTATGAGACGACACGCTGGATGTACTGCGATGCGAGGCGATGGTAGACGGGCGAGAAGATCGACGGGTCGGACTGCTGCTTCCCGTCGACGTCACGAGTCTCGCCGCCTGAGCGACGGATCACGCGGCGTGCCCATTGCGGGGTGTGAGCAGGGCCGCACTCCACGATGTGGACGAGCTTCAGTCCGTTCTGACGCGCCCACTCAAGCTGGCGGTCGATGGGCGAGAAGTCCCACTGGTCCGGCCCCGACTGGATCAGCGTCCAGGGCGCCCGGACCTCCATGACCGTGGCGCCGGTGGCCGCGATCTCGTCGTCGTTGTGCGGGGTCATCGGGTAGTGGCTGACGAACCCGATCGGCATCTCGTCGATGCCGACCCCTCCGAAGTCGGCGCTGCACGCCCAGGCCACCAATAGCAGCGGCAGGGCGACAAGCCCGGCACAGAGCGGCGAAGTGAGACGTGTCTTTGGCTGTCTCATCGGCAGGCCTCCCCCTGCCGGCTACCATTCTCGCGAGTCCGGCACATCCACCCACCCGCATCCGCTGGAGATCGACTCCTGGCTGACGAGGCCGGGGACCGTGTAATCCATCGCCTCGTGGATCCC
>JALGSS010000834.1 GCA_029821745.1 Candidatus Zipacnadia bacterium | reverse complement strand
AACCCAGCAAGGTCGCCACAGCTGGATTGGCGAAGGTGAAGCGCCCTTCGGCGTCCTGCTCGACGATGCCCTCGGTCATTGTCTGGATGATGCTCTCGTTGAAGGCGGCCAATCGCTGTGTCTCCGTGTACAACCGCACGTTCTCCAGAGCGATAGCCGCCTGGTTGGCGAAGGCCGTGATGGCCGGCGCATCGGACTCGACCAGATCGGCGCCGGTGACAGCCAGCAGTCCCCGTACCTCGCCGCCGATGGACAGTGGAGCGATGATGCTCTGTTGCCAGCCAATCAGGTCCGCCAGCCGTCCGGCCAGCGGGCGCACCCGCCGGGGCAGGGCCTCGACAAAGGGCGCGGCGTCCAGATGGCTAAAGGCCGTCTCTCCTCCGGCGATCACCCGTTGGAGGATACCGTCCGGCGTCAGGCGGAAACGGTAACCCTCGGCCGATAAGCCGGTCAGTTTCTCGGCCGCGTGCACCAGGTTAGATTTGAGGGTGAAGTAAGAGACGATCAGCTTCGATCGGTCATCGCTCAGCGTGAAGACCGTGGCATCAAAGCCCAACTCGATCGCGTGCTCGCCGATGGCGCGGTACACCGCCTCGGGGGTGCGGGCGCGCTGCATGGCTTGGGCAGCCTGGCTGAGGGCCAACAGCAGGCGCTGGCTGTGGGCACTCTTCTCCAGCGATCGGTGCATCGCCTCCTCCGCCCGTTTGCGATCGGTGATTTCCAGCGTAACCTCGACGGCACCTATCACATCGCCGCTTTCATCTCGAACAGGATAGCCTCGTATGAGCCAGGCTCTCCCGTCCGGGGTCGTGTTTTCTACTTCCTGGGGTTGACCGGTTTCGACGGCTCCCACGACCGGACAGTCCGGGCAAGGGTTGCTGCGCTGTGGCCACACCTCATAGCAGGTGCGTCCTACCAGTTCCTCACGCGCAAGACCCGCCGATTCACACGCGGCCTGGTTCGCCCACAGAATCTTCATCTCCGTGTCTTGATAGATCACGTGCTCCACCAGGCTGTTGAGAATGGCATCCTTATCCCGTAAGGCCTTTCGCAGCGTCTCATCGGTACGCACACGCTGAGATCCTGCTGCCTTCAATTCGGCAACCCGGCGACGTAAGTTTGCCAAATCCTCTGTGAGTTGAACTCTTGTCTTGCTTTCGTCTCTCACCTCAGCCTCCCACATAGTATGGCGAGCGTCCCAGCTCTGCGCACGCCGGCTCTGTAATCCACGCCAGTATGGATCGTCTTTCAGCGACCGCAACTTCAATCCCCCTACGGACGCCAGATCGTCGCTCCGATATAGCGCTCCCCTTCGGGATCATCGTTGAAGTAATACGCCGCAGCCACCTGCCCGTCCGCCCGCTGCACCGCACGTGGGTAGCCGATGTCGTGGTTGCCGGCGCCGGAGCGCAGCGCCGTTGGATCGGACCACGTCTGCCCGCCATCGTCGCTGACGCGTGCGTGCACCTCGAACGGCGCGTTGCGGAATCCGCTCACAAGGCATAGGCGCCCGTCGTCAAGCAGCACCATGGCCGGGGGATTCCCCCCGCGCCCGGTCTCTGCCACCGGCGTAGACAGGTGATCCCAGCTCAGACCATCGTCATCCGACGCATAGAGGTCGATCCAGTTCCGGCGATCCACACCCTCGCCGGATCCCGCCCGCCGCAGCGCCGTCACGATGCGCCCACCCGGCAAGCGCGCGCTCGAGGGCATGATCACGTGGCCCTCCTCGCACGTCGCCACCCAGGAGAGCGCCTCAAAGCTCTTCCCGCCATCCTCGGTGCGCACGCACAACACCCCCCCACCCTCGCCACCGGATGGACGCGCCGCCGTCAGGAAGAGGGCGCACGTGTCCGTATCCGAGACCAGATAGTCGGTTCGCGCCTCAATTCCGGTTTGGCCGAACATCGCCAGCGCATAGGGCCCCTGCCAACTATGGCAGCGGTCCAGGGAGACGTAGAACCAGGCCGTCGTCCCCGCACCCAGCCCGCTGCGGGCGCACATCATCGCGAAGTCAGGATGCGCTAAGTCGATGCCGCCGGGACACGACGCCGGTGTGCGCGCCAACCCTGCAGCAATCGCAGCTCCGGCCTTCAGATCGATATTGACGTGCTCATCGGCTGACAGCCCGCGTCCTCCCGGCATCTGGACCTCCATCGGCGCCACCGCCCACGTCTCGCCGCCGTCCAGGCTCCGCGCCTGCATCGGTACGAACGGTCGCGTCTTGTCGCGCGCGTGGAACCCGCCGTCAGGATCCAGATATCCCACCGTGAACACCAGTACGATCTCATCGCCCCACGACCACATGCCGTAGTTCGCAGGCCAGCCCGCGAACCGTCCGGCCTCTCGGTAGACTGTCACTTGCTTCATTGACGACATACGCCTCCTTTACCTCAGGACTGGCTATCGCATCCGGCTTGAGCGCCACACTCAAGTGGTGTGTGCCCGGCTTCGCGAAGTAGGCGTCATGTTCGCCGTCGCGCGTGCGCGCAACCTCCCCTCTCGGACCGCGGGCGTCTCGCCCGCATCTTCGCGCCGCTGCCTACTGCGATGTTCATAACAGCTACTGCGCACTTCGGGTCCCGGGGACGAGAACGGCCCAAAGCCTGGGGAAAGCCGTTGGGCCGGCAGAGCGGATCGAAGAAGGTTATTCTCGAAGTAGACGCCATGTCCGCGATCGGACACCACGCAAGCATTAAACTGCCTGATCTTTTCGGCTCGGGCCGGTGTCATCCTCGACCGTGTCGAGGCCCGAGCCCGTCTTCGTGTCGAGCGTTGAGCAGAGGGGCGCGGGCCCCCACATTGCGCCGCTGTCGGCGCTCATCCGCGCGATGATCTGGCGCCGGGAGCGATTGCCGTAGACGCAGCACAGCCGCCCATCCCGCGTGCGCACCATGGCGGGCGGATTGCCATTGCGGTCATTCCCGTCCTCAGTATGGCCCACCTTCGAGACGAACGGGCCCGCGTTGACGGTCTGATGCAGCGACTCCGGCAACGCAAACGCTCCCGTCGTGAAACCAACGAGCAGCTCCTCACCCCACCGCCACGTCGGCGAATTTCCGCCGTTGTTGGCCGGCACGGCAGCCCATTTCGCAGCATCGTAGGCAACCACCACGTGTGCCACATCCGCAATCACCATCGGTCTTTCCGTCATCATCAAACCTCCTTGATCAGGAGTATCCCCCCGGCCGAAGCGC
>JALGSS010000833.1 GCA_029821745.1 Candidatus Zipacnadia bacterium | reverse complement strand
CTCACGGCCTGGAAGGACCCCGGGGCCGCCAACGTGCGCCCCGGCCGATCCCGTGGCGGCCGCGTCAGGCCCTCCGACGTGAAGCGGGTGCGCGCCCTGCCAACGCGGCTCACGATCCCCCTGTGGCTTACGACCTCGGTCACGGTGGACGCCCCGCGGATCGAGCTTCTCCAGGGATGGTCTGGGTTTGATGTGACGGCGGCCCTCAATCTTGGCCGACGCGCCGCGCGGGGATCGACCCTCAACCTGACTGTCGCCGGCCCGGGGGGCAAGTACCACGAGTCGACCCTCGACCGCATCGAGCCGGGGAGCCTGTTCCTGAACGTGGGCACGGCTCAGCTCCCGCCCGGCAAGTACCGCTTCGAGTTGTCCCTCAATGCACCGGACAAGCTGAGCAGTCGCGTCAGAGTGCCCTTTGAGGTCATCGAGGGCCCATGGCAGTAGCTCTGCGGGGCGCCACGGTGTGAGCGATGGCGCCCGTCAATATGCTCTCCTCGAACACACGCAAAACGGCCCGCGCAGTATGCGCGGGCCGTTTCGTATCAGGCTAGTGTAACGTTGCAGCCAACGGGTCTCTAGAAGTCGTAGACGGCCCCGGCGAGGATGACGTCATCCGCATCGTAGTCGGCCCATGCCGCGCCGACGCGCAGGTTGCCGCCCTCCGGATTCTGGGTGACATCGTAGAGGAACCCGAGCGTGACATCGCCGTCGGCGAGGCCGGCGCCGAACTCCCACTCGCTCATCTCGCCAAAGCGCATGGAAGCGCCGACGTTGATGTCGTCGAAGTCGATCAGATCAGCAGCCAGCGTCCAGCCGCCGACCATGTCCAGGGCCACACCAAGGTCCAGGTGGCTGTCTATCTCGTCCGTGACGTCGCGGAGCACCGCGCCAAAGGTCAGACCGGTCAACCAAGGGGTCTTTGTACTATCGTTCGCGAAGTCCTTCCGCACGGCGAGGTCAAACGTGTTCTCGTCTGAGGACGCGGTGCCCGCCCAGTCCATACTGAGATGCAGCCAGTTGACACCCACAGACCAGCCGGACGTGAGGGGACGCCCAAACCCCAAACCATACACATCCACGTCATCTCCGTCCTCAACGTTGGCGTACCCTCCGCCGATGCCCCATCCCTTCGCGAGGTTCTGTCCGCCCCACGAAAGCACGTACATGTCGCCATCGCCGGAGACCTGCACATCACCGGAGATTGAGTTCGCCCACGGCTTCGCGTCAAATTCGCCATACTCGTCGACCCCGGCGCTCGCCAAAGGAGCGAGAACCGCCGGATTGCCGTACCACGCGGTGCTGGCTGAGGGCCGCGCGACCTGCGTGTCGCCGCGCATCATGTTGCTGATCATCTGCGCCTGCGCGCCGGTCACACATACGGCTACGAGCATGACAACTACGAGACATGCGACGCTCTGCTTCATCAAGACCGCCTCCAGTCGAGTTTTCGTGCTCATCTCTCTCGCATTCCAATGCGGCGATTGCCCGAGGGTGTGTGTGCCTCACGACTCTCGGTCATGTGGTGGCCGAGGCCGTCAATCAAGCCCATTTGTGACGTCGGCCGCATGCAATCGCGCAGCCCCAACATCTCCGTACCAGTGACGGATCATCAACGGGGATCCCTGTAGCGGATTCCGCCCGTGCCACCGGCGGTTTCCGCCCGCGATCGTGGCCCCACCACCTCCCGAATCCCCCTCGTGAGAAAATCCCCCATACCACTTACAAGAGACAGTGTGAAATGTTGATGGTTTCGGTGGAAGAGGCGTGACGCCGCACCGAAGCCGAGGTCCGCCGAGCGATTCCGGCGAATAGTGTTCCTTGTTCACACGCGCCTCCCGCCTCAGTCGCGATTGTCGGACCCACGACGACGCCTCATGCGCCGATTGGAGTCGAGACATGCTCGCCCTGACTGATATCAGAGATGCTCGCGGCAGAATCGCCCCCTTCATCACTCAGACGCCGCTGCTTGATGCCGGCCTCGCCACGGCCGAGGCCAAGCAGGTCATGTTCAAACTCGAAAGCCTCCAGCGAACCGGAGCCTTTAAGATACGAGGCGCGAGCAACTGCCTCGCCCTGCTCACGGACGAGGAGCGCGCCCGGGGCGTCATCGCCGCATCCGCCGGTAACCATGCTCAAGGCGTCGCAGCGGCTGCCACAAGGCTCGGGATCAGCGCCCGAATCGTCATGCCTGCGGCCACTCCCCTCGTCAAGGTCGACCGCACCCGCAAGTATGGCGCAGAGGTCATACTCAGCGGCGCGGACTTCGACGAGGCACGCGTTCGGGCTGAGCAGGTCTGCGCCGAAGACAATCTAGTCTTCGTCCACCCATTCGCCGACGAGCGCGTCATCGCCGGCCAGGGCACCATCGGCCTCGAGATTCTCGAGCAGCAGCCGGACGTTACCAGCGTGGTTGTGCCTGTGGGCGGCGGCGGGTTGATCTCGGGGATCGCCTGCGCCATCAATGTGCAGGTCTTCGGGGTGCAGACTGAGATGGCCTCAGCCATGCAGTGTTCCTTCGAGGTGGGCCGTGCCGTCTCGACGGAGGTGCAGCCTACTATCGCCGACGGCATCGCGGTGGGTCAGCCATGCGAGATAACATGCGCTCTCGCCCAGCAGTACGTCGATGACATCGTGATCGTCCGCGAACCCGAGATCGCCACGGCCATGCTCCGATTTCTCGAAGACTACAAGCTCGTCGTCGAAGGCGCGGCTGCCGTTCCCTACGCGGCTCTCGACACCCTCGGTGACCGCCTGGGGCAGCGGCCCGTCCTCGTCATCAGCGGCGGAAACGCGGACGTGACCACCCTGGGCGCCGTCATTGATCGCGGGCTGGCCCAGGCAGGCCGCTCCGTGCGGCTCCTGGTTGACCTGCCCGACGTCCCGGGGGCTCTTGCCAAGCTCGCATCGCTCTTGAGCGCGTCCCGGGCCAACATTATCGAGATTTACCACAACCGTACCACGGGGGAATTGGAGGTGGGCAAGGCAGAGGTGGAACTCGTGCTCAGCACGCGCGGACACGCCCACGTGCAAGAGCTGCTGGAGATGCTTCAGGCCAGCAACTACAACGCCCGGGCCCACGGCCACGGGTAGATGTCACACGACGCCCGACCGATATACACCACGTAGAAGATGATCAGCAGCCAGCCCTCCCACTGCGTGATCTCCTTGTCCTGGGTCATGAAGAAGTATAGGAGCGTCGCGGCGATCATCATCGGCAGTGAGAAGACGATGATCGCATGAGGGATCACCAGCGGGGCGAAGAGCGCCGGGATGCCCATCACGGCCAGGGTGTTGAAGATGTTCGACCCGAGGATATTCCCGATGGCCATCTCCTCCTTCCCCTGCCTCGACGCCGAGACACTGACCATCAGCTCGGGTAGCGACGTGCCGAAGGCCACCGCGCTCGCGGCGATGATCTCCTTCCCGATATTGAGCGCCGCCGACATCCTCAGCAACGCCTCGATGGTGTACTTGGCTCCAATGAAGATGAAGAGCGCACTCACGGCGAGCACGACGATGGCCCGCGCGAGTTGCTTCTTGTCCGGCTTCCCGTCTCCATCAAGATCGCCTGGGGTGACGCCATCTACATGCGAGCCGCTCTCGGCCTGTACGGCGTAGATCAGGTACACCAGCAGCGCTGCCAGTGAGATAACCGCTTCGGTACGCGTGAACTCACCATCGTAGATCATCACAGTCAGCAGGAATGCAGAGGCGACGAGAAGAGGAAGGTCCACCCGCAGCAGATCGTAGTCGGTGATGAGCCGCTTCCCGACTACGGCGGACAGACCGAGGACGAGCAGGATATTGGCGATGTTCGACCCGACCACATTGCCCACAACGATCTCGGTTGACCCCGCGAACACCGCAACAATCGAGGACAGCAACTCCGGCAACGAGGTGCCCAGCGCGACAATCGTCACCCCAACGATGAAGGACGGGATGCCCAGGTATACCCCGATCCGCTCTGCCGATGCCGTGAAGAAGTCCGACGCCTTCACCAGAACCAGAAGGCTGAGAACAAAGACGACCACCCATACGCCCAGAGCTGACATCATTCGGTGAAGGCTACCCGCTTCCGTAGTGAGGTCCGCGGCCGCACATCGGCCGCGTGTGCCCTGCGCTCAGGCCCGCCTCTACCCGCCGGCCCCCTTCAAGCGCAGGACCCAGTCTACCATTTCGCGGCGCAAGGCGTACAGATCGCCGGTGACATCCATCGTGTCCATCCAGGCCTGCGCCTGCCCGGCCAGCACAGCCCGTTGCCCGCCGGCATCCCGCGCGTCCGCGACCGCTCTCCGCAACGTCGCCAGATACCGCAGGTCATCAATGCCTTCCCGGTATCCTTCCCACTGCACGGTATCGATCACGCCATCCACGCTCGGGTAGACGAAATTGTGCTGCCGGTACCGTGAGCCGCTGTAGTCGTTCCAGCCGTGGTAGTAGATGTACGTCATCCCGCCATCGTAGTCATTCGCGGCGAGCAACAGACCGAAGTTGCGCCGGTAGGTCTCCGGCTCCTCAATGCCCGACTGCGGGTTCGCGTAGCAGAAGATCTTGTGCCCTTTGCTGTGCCACAGCGCCGCCTCTTCCTTGGTCGGATCGCCATAGCAAACGAGAAGGTCCTGCAGGTCTCCCATGTCGGGGAAATTGTGGCCTGCCGAGCCGGCGACGAAAGTCTTGCCGCCCAGCGCATGCACGCCTTCCCATTCCTTCCGCTGCGCCCGCAGTTTCTCTCCTCGAACCTCATCGCGTCCGTAGAAGTACACATCCTCGTACCCGAACTCCCTGGCGATCTTGATGATCTCCTTGATCTCCTCCGGGGGCGTCCAGGTGCCGGCGATCAGGTAGTACAGGTGGTCCATCTTCAGCCCGACGTCCTTGCGCATCTGCAGCGCCTTGCGCAGGTTCCCGGTGCTGAACCGGATGCCCAGCGTCGGGTTGTCGACGCCATGCGCC
>JALGSS010000832.1 GCA_029821745.1 Candidatus Zipacnadia bacterium | reverse complement strand
GAGGTGTTCAATGCGACCGGCGCCGACATGAGCTACTTCGACGGGGGCGAGGAGATCGCCGTACAGCCCCCGCAATGGCAGAACCAGGGGAAGATCGCCCTTGGCGTGTTCGATCGCATCGACAAGGCCGTCGTGCTCGAGGGGAACGCTCTGTACACCCACCTTTCCTGGCACGTCATTACGAGGGGCAGCCCGACCTTCGACCCGATCTACTACGGCCGCCGGAACTACACGCTGCGCGGCAAGGGGCAGAATCCGGCACGCTGGGCGAAGAATCTGCTGACCGGCGACGTGGGCTGGTTCACCGCCCATACACACTCCGCGTCCACGTACGCGGTCACGGCCGTGGGCGGGAAAGCCCCCATCTCGTTCATCGTGAACAGCGGCAACCTGTATGCCAACAAGCGGATGCCCGAGATGCTCGACATCATCAGGACCTGCGACCGCATCAAGCGAGAGGGACTCTTCTCGGACGCGGTATGCGCCCAACTCGCCGAGCCCTGGGAGGAGCACTCCCTCAGCCGTGGCCCTGACGGGCAGTGGCAGGTTCGCCCGATGGAGTGCGACTGGCCGCAGCTCGTCACCGCCGGCGAAGGGGAGACCAGCCGGCTCAGCTTCAAGAGCCCCCACGAGGCCCAGCCGAAGACAACATTGTGTTGGCCGATCCCGCGGATGGCGTTCCCTTTGACGCGGACGAGGCGGGCTCAGCCGAACTCACTCAGGAAGCACAGGCCTCCGTCGAGACAGCACCCGACGGTGCTCCCGCCTTCGTCTTCCGCGCCTCGAACAAGGCCGCGAACCCCTCGAGTTGGTGTCGCCTCTCGCTGCCTCTCGACAAGCCCCTTGATCTCTCGCGGAACCGTTGCCTGGGCCTCTGGGTGCACAGCGAGGGCAAGGGCGGAATCCTGAACGTCCAGCTCACGGGGAGACATGAGAGCCGCGATCACTACATCGACCTCGACTACGAAGGCTGGCGCTACCACGTCCTCGCCACCGGCGAGACCTCCCGCTTCTACGACTACCAGTGGCCCCACAGGTGGACATCTGTCATGTACAGACGGTTCAACTACGCCGCAGTGCAGGGCGTCCACCTGATCTACAACGGCCTGCCTGCGGAAGCCGAGACAACCTGCCTGATCAGCCGCCTTGAAGCTCTGCGCGAGTACGTTTTGCCCGTGGAATCCCCCAGTATTGAGGTCGCCGGGCAGCGGATGGTGTTCCCGGTGTCTCTGCAGCCCGACGAGTACATCGAGCTCGACTGGGACGGGAAGGCGCGACATTTTGAGCCCAATGGCGGCTTGCTGGCCGACATCACTCCTCAGGGCGAGGTGCGTCTGGAGACCGGCGAGAATGTAGTGGCCTTCGACTGCGAAGGTGGCGACGAGCGATCCACTCGGGCGGAGATCACGCTGGCGGTTAGAGGTGCGCCCCTGGAGAATACCGCGGCGAAGCCCGATGGCGACCAAGCCGCCGCGACCGCGCTCGACAATGGGCTGTCTCTGGTGGCGTCCTCGGGCAGCGGCTTGCGGGTGCTACAGGGCTCGTATGAGCGCGTGAGCCGCGAGCCGGCGCGATCCATTGCCACCTTCGACGGCACGGCGAACGCCTGGACCGTTACCCACCACGGCACAGAACCCAGACACGCGGCGCTGATCCTTGACTACACGAAGGCGGATGACAGCGTGATCCCGGACTCCGAGACGGCAACGACCATCGAGGACTTCTCGGACCTCACAGCCTACGACATGAGCGACGAGAACCAGTACGAGAAGTATGTGGTCGGCGGGGGCAAGATGCTCTCACCCGGCGGACCCGTGCGGGAGGGCGTCACCCAGACTCTGGAGCCGTGTGAAGGGCCTCCGGGGGAGGAAGGCCCCGCGGCCAGATATGCCGCGACGAACGAGGGCGCAGCGGGTGGGTGGTCCGGCAAGGGACGCCGGTTCGACGCGCCCCTCGATCTCTCGGCCCAAAAGGCCCTTGGACTGTGGGTGCATGGGGACGCGGCGGGCGAGGTGCTGATGGTGCAGTTCCGGGATGTATCGGGCGCCTGGGCGAACTGGACGATACCGATTGACTACTCGGGATGGCGGCGACAGGCTTACCGGCCAGACGCGAACGCGAAGTTCGACTGGTCGAAGGTGGAGTACGTCATCTTCTACTACAACAACATCCCCGCGGGGCGCTCCGTCGAGGTCAGGCTCAGCGGCCTAGTCGGGGCAACGCAGACAAAGGGGGCCCCCACGCTGGAGGCCCCATCACTCACGGTCAACGGGGCGAGCATCCCTCTCGGCGACCAACTGCTCCCCGGTCACGCCCTCTTGCTGGATGGCGACGGTTGCGTGGCGCAGTGGGTACCGGGCATGAAGGCCTCAGATCAGGTAGCCGGGCAGCAGACCCCGGTCGTCCTGCAGCCAGGCGCGAACCGTTTCGAGTTGCGCTGTGGGTCTCCCGTGGCGCCAACCACGGGGCTCTCGGTGCGGGTGGTGCCGCTGTAGAGGCCTGGACTGCCCGCTACTGCTTGAGCCGGCGGTCCAGCCAGGCGTACGCCTTGTCCTGCATCTCGGCGTTGAACTCGTGGGGACCGTCGTAGGTGACGCCCTGGAAGCGCTCGGGTACGCCGGCTTTCGCGTATACGCGCCCGATCTTGTCGAAGGCTGCGCGGACGCCGTCCATCGGGAACAGGCCGTCCTTGGTGCCGTTGATGACCATCAACCCGCCAGGAACGTTCATCGAGGCGATGTCCGGCAGGTCCATGTACTGGTACATTCCGGGAATGACCTTCATGAAGCCGATGCTCGTCAGGTGCGACTGGAGCATCGCCTCATAGGTCGACATCCACCCGACCACGACGGCGGCCTTGATCCGCGGGTCGAGGCCCGCCAGGTGCGCTGAGCGGAAGCCGCCCACGGACAGGCCACAGCACCCGATGCGCTCCGGATCGACCTCCGGCCGTGATACCAAGTAGTCCACGGTGCGGATATCGTCCATGAACATGACCCCGGACCAGGTGATTCCGGCCTCGAACAGCCCTGTGGCGGTGAGGACGGTCTTCGCCGAAGAGCGCCGGTTGAAAGCCTGCACTTCCTCGTCGCTCATGGTCTCGCGCTTGTGCCACGACGCAGGATCGCCCGGCAGCAGCATCCGCCGTTCGCCCCAGTAGAACATGTCGATGGCGATGACGACGTACCCGCGCTTCACCAGCTCCGTGCCCACGCTGCGGCCCGAGTAGGCCGTG
>JALGSS010000831.1 GCA_029821745.1 Candidatus Zipacnadia bacterium | reverse complement strand
TTCCCGCCCGGGGAACTGCTTGGCGGCGCGCGGATCGCCGACGGGAAGCTGCACCTGGACGGCGTGGCGGCGTGCATGATCGCCCGGCAATCTCCCGCGGCGAACCGGACCGCCAATGGGTGGCCGAGCTATCACGTGACGGCCCTCCCGGACGAGGGCGTCGGCATCCCCTACGATGCCAACGGGTGCATCTACTGGCGGGGCAAGTACCACCTCATGTACATCTTCCAGCGCGTCGATGGCGGCCACTGCTGGGGGCACATGTCCAGCACGGACCTCGTCAACTGGACGTATCACCCGACAGCCCTGGAGCCGAACCCCGGGGACCCGGACACCGGCATTTTCAGCGGGAACGCCTTCGTCAACAAGGACGGCGTGCCGATGCTGTGCTGGTTCGGGATCGATGCGGGCGTCTGTGTGGCCACAGCCGAGGATGATGACTTGATCCACTGGACGAAGCATCCCGCGAACCCCGTGGTCAAGATGCCTGAGCCAGGCGAGCCGGGCCATGGCGTTTACAGAGTCTGGGACCCGTACCTGTGGCTGGAAGGAGACACGTACTGCTGCTTGCTGGGCGGGAACACGCTACCCAACGGTCACGATACCCTCTACCTGTGCACCTCGCCGGACCTGGTCACATGGGACATGAAGCACCCCTTCTACGAGGCCGACCCGTCCTGGACGCGCACGGACGAGGACTGCTCCTGCCCGGACTTCTTCCGCCTGGGCGAGAGCCATGTGCTCATGTGCATCAGCCACGCGATTGGCGCCAGAGCCTACATCGGGCGATTTGAGGGCGAGAAGTTCCTGCCCGAAAGCCACGTGCGGATGAACTGGCCGGGCGGGATGTTCTTCGCCCCCGAGAGCCTGGAGGACGACAAGGGCCGCCGAATCTTCTGGGCGTGGGTAACCGACCCCCGGGTGCGCCCATCCCAGGATGTCACCGGCTCGGGGTTCATGAGCGTGCCGCGAGTCCTCGCTCTGACCGACAACGGCGCGCCGATCGTCACGCCCGTTGAGGAACTGGAATCCTTGCGCCGCAATCCTCGCAGCGTGGCGGACATCACGGTTGACCCCGGCAGGGATATCCCCCTCGAGACGATGAGCGGGGCGCACCTGGAGCTTGCCCTGGAGATCGACCCCGGCGATGCGACTCAGGTGGGCGTCAAGGTTCGCTGCTCACCAGGGGGCGAGGAAGAGACGAGCATCTGGTATGACAGGGGCGCGGGCACGCTGACCATCGACATGTCGCGGTCCACCTTGCGCGAGGACGTGACCTACGGGCAGCCGCCCTTCACAGCGTACTTCATCCAGACGGCGGCGGACAACAAGACCCCCTATGATACCGTCGAGGCCCCCTTCGAACTGGCTGAGGGGGAGCCCCTCAGGTTGCGGATCTTCATCGACGGCCCGCTCCTTGAGGTGTTCGCAAGCGACCGCCAGTGCGTGACGCAGGTCGTCTATCCCATGCGCGAGGACAGCCTGTGCGTGAAGCTGTGCGCCGTGGGTGGGCCGATGACAGTCCGTTCGGTGGACGCGTGGGATATGGCCGCAGCAACGTTCACCGACAATCGACGGGGCGACTGAGGGGCGGCCTATCCGGATGCCTGGACCACACTCAACCGGCCGCGTGTCATACGACTATTGCGGCAGTAAGCGGCCCTGGCGTCATTCGGTACTCGCAGCCCTATTCGCAGATGAGGTGCGTCAGACGCATGCGGAAACGGACCAAACGTATCGAGACCTCGGCAAGCGCCGCCACGGCATCTTCTCCCCTATCCGGTCGGTGGGGAGCGCTCACCTGGCGCTGCGTCGCAGTCTCGATTGTGCTCATCCCGCTCAACGTGTACTGGGTCGAGCAGATGGAGATGTTCCGTTACTCGGCTCACCCCACGACCGTGTCGCTGTTCTTCAACGCGGTCTTCTGCCTGCTGTTGCTGACGATCCTCAACCACCTGGTCCGCAGGTTGGCCCCACGCATGGCGCTGTGCCAGGCGGAGCTGCTCATGAGCTACTCGATCGTCTGCCTGGCGTCGTGTATCAGCGGCCATGACGGCATCCAGGTCCTGATGCCGATCTTCTCGTGGTCCTTCTGGATGGCGACCCCGGAGAACAAGTGGGAGACGCTGTTCAACCCCGACCTGCCCAAATGGCTAACAGTGTCCGACAAGGGCATCCTCGAGGGGTTCTACGACGGCGGCGACACGCTCTACCGCCCCGAAGTCCTCCAGGCATGGTCGGGCCCGGTGGCGATGTGGTCTGTCTTCGCCTTCGCGCTGGTCGTGGTGATGTTGGCGATCAATGTCATCGTCCGCAAGCAGTGGCTCGAGGGCGAGCACCTGGCCTGCCCGCTGGTGAACCTGCCCGTGGAGATCACCGAACCCCAGTCGCGACTGTTCACCCGCAACCTGTTCTGGGTGGGCTTCGTGCTGGCCGCGGGGATGGACACTTACAACAGCTTCGCGTTTCTGTACCCGGTGATTCCCAAGATCCCCATCGACTGGGTCGATATGGCCCCCGCGTTCAAGGGGCGCCCGTGGAATGCGGTGGGCTGGACGCCCCGCTCCTTCTACCCGTTCATGATCGGCATGGGCTACCT
>JALGSS010000830.1 GCA_029821745.1 Candidatus Zipacnadia bacterium | reverse complement strand
ATGCGGTACAACTGGCGGGTGAATATCGGCAAGTTCGAGTGGGATAAGACCGACGGAGAAATCAGGTATTCGTACACTTTCACGACAGAAAACGGACTAGGCTTCGAGGCCTTTGATGCCATCTACTTCGCCCTGCTGAAGCTTGGCGATGAGCTGTGGCCCGGATTCATGGAACTCACAGCGCTGCCCAACACGGACACACCTGACCCGGACACAGAGGAGAATGAGTAGATGCAAGGCGAGGGGAAATCAAGCAAACTGTGGGGCGGGCGCTTCTCGGCGGAGATGGCGGATGTCGCACTCGATCTATCCGAATCTACCGGCGCTGATGGCCCGATGGTTTTCGAGGACATCTGGGGCAGCCAGGCCCACGCCATTATGCTCGCGAAGTGCGAGATCATCGGTGAGGATGACCTGCGCGAAATCCTTCGCTGGCTGGAGAAGGCCAAGGAAGCCTGGAATGACGGCAGCTTTGAGCTGAGGCGCGAACTCGAAGACGTGCATATGAACGTGGAGACATACCTGCGCGAAGGCGCGGGCTCGGAGATGGGCGGCAGACTGCACACGGCCCGGTCGCGCAATGATCAGGTGGCCACCGACGGCAAGATGCACTGCCGCGCGCGCATTATTGATATCCGCGAAGCCCTCGCGGACCTGCGGGCCGCGCTGCTGGCCCGGGCCGAAGGGCATGAAGAAGCGGTCATGCCCGGCTACACTCATACCCAGCATGCCCAGCCGATCTCCGTCGCGTTCTGGCTCACGGGGCATGCATCAGGTCTCGCGCGGGATGACGCCCGATTGGCCGATGCCTACAGCCGCGTGAATACCTGCCCGCTGGGGGCGGCGGCTCTCGCCGGAACGTCATTCCCGACCGACCGGGAACTGTCCGCCAGTCTGCTCGGGTTCCAGGGCGTGCAGGAGCACAGCATCGACTGCGTGGGCACCCGCGACTGGGTCGCCGAGACCATCGCGGACCTCGCGATACTCATGTCAGGTCTGTCGAAGATCGCCGAAGAGTTCGTCCTGTGGTCCACCTGGGAGTACGGGATGCTTGAGATCGATGACGCCTACTCCTCGGGCTCCAGCATCATGCCCCAGAAGAAGAACCCGTGCATCGCCGAGCTCACCCGGGGGAAAGTCGGCGTGGTGTACGGGCGTCTGACCCAGATCCTCACGATGCTCAAGGGGCTGCCGAGTGGCTACAACCGCGACCTGCAGGAGGATAAGCCGCCCCTGTGGGATGCCTTCAATTGCGCAGAGCTTTGCTTGCGCGCCGTCGCCGAGATGATCAAGACGGTCACCTTCAGACTCGACCGGATGCGCGCGTCCGTGGGGCAGAATTTCGCCACCGCGACCGAGCTTGCCAACTACCTGGTGCGTGACCGGGGCCTGCCCTTCCGCACTTGCCACGAAATCATTGGCTCACTTGTCGGCGTCCTGGTCCAGGAGGGCAAGACCCTCGATGACCACGCCCGCGTGCAGGAGATCCTCGCCGAGCATGAGCAGGAGATGACGCTGGAGGAGATTGCGGACATCGTCGACCCGGTGTCCTGTCTGAACCGCCAGGTGAGCATCGGCAGCACCGGCCCCGAGCCCGTGCGCACCATGATGGGCAGGCTCAGCGAAGGCCTCAAGAACTCCCGGGCGGATGTCGCGGGGGCCCGTGACCAGCTCGAGGGCGCCTACGCCCAAACCATGAAAATCGTCGAGCATGTGCTCGCCGGGGGGCCGCTGTCCGGCATCGACCTCGGCTGACCATACGGGGTGATCGTCTTGACCGGGCTTCTGTCGCGCCCTGCGCGCTTGTGCGCCGCGCTGGCTGTCTCATGCCTGCTCGCCACTGCGTGCATGGCGGACAAACCCACGACCGGCCTGTACCTGCACATGTCCTGGAGCCGGTCGGAGGGGGCAATCCGCCGGATCATCCCCGCTGCGAAACAGTGGGGCTACGACGCCCTAGTCCTGGAGATCGGCGGGAACGTGGTCCTCGACGCGCAGAACCGACGCGGGTCGTCCTGGACCAAGGACGACATCCGTTCCCTGCTCGCCCTGGCGGAGGAAAACGGGCTGCAGGTGATCCCCTGCGCCGACCTGCTGGGCCACACGGACTGCATCCCGCGAATGCCCGACTTCGTGGACAAGGATATGGGGTTCAAGCTGTGGGAGCCGGGCGTCTACGAGTTCATCGAGGATTACGTCGCGGAGGTCTGCGAGCTGTTCGAGGGTCCCGCGTACTTCCACGCGCGACTCGACGAGGCAAGCAAGGCTCTCAACACCAACAGTGAGCGCCTGGGGGTACCGACCGCTGAATTGCTGGCCCAGCATGTGACGCGCGTAAACGAGATCGTCCGCAAGCAGGGCGCGCAGCTCATCATCTACCACGACATGCTGCTGCCGATGGACCAGGGGCATGTCGGCACCGCGTCCGGCGGGCCTCCGTTGAACTCGTGGACGGCGGTCGACTCGATACCCCGGGACATCGTCATCAACTTCTGGCTCTACCAATTCTCTCCCGCGAACGCGCCGGCCGTCGAGTTCTTCACCCGGCGCGGATTCGAGGTCTGGGTCTCTCCGTGGCACACACCGGAGCCGATGGCCGC
>JALGSS010000829.1 GCA_029821745.1 Candidatus Zipacnadia bacterium | reverse complement strand
ACGCGGTCAAGAAGCGCCCTGGGGGCCACGTCGATCGCGTATGTAACGACTGCCGTCGTGCTCGTCGGCGGCCCGGGGCTGAAGCTCCTCCTGGACGAACTGCACAGGTGGCGTTCCGGGTTTGGTCCGGACGCAGCGGCGCTGATGACGGTGCTCGTTCCGCTGGGCCTCTGCATCCCTATCTTCATCATCGGTCGCTGGACGACAGCACGGTTCTTCGCCTGGGGCAAGACCGTACGCGGCCTTGCCGTCTCCGCGGGTACTGCGCTTCTCGTGCTGTACGTTCTGGCCAACCTGATGATGGATACGCTGCTGAACGCCGCCATGTACCGGGGGCTCGCCACATTGGTCGCGGTCCATCCCTTTTTTGCGATGGCCGATTTGATGGCGGGGACCGGACCGGGCGACACCGAACTAACCGGGTGGGTAGCCCCGATGGCAGTGGCGTGGATCACGGGCCTCACGCTGTGGTTCCTGGCAATTGTCGCGTATGACAAGAGCGCGCGTCGGGACTGAACTCATCGGCGGCGGTCGTCGCCCTGACGAACCGAATGCATCGGGAGCAGGGATGAGCCATGCTGAACTTCTCTCCCAGAACGGAAGAGTGGCTATTGAGCCGGCTGGACTTCAACCCGGCTATCGCCCGGCGGGACATCCGCGCGCGGAGCCGAAGAGCGAATCCGTGGGTGGTTGCTTTCATCTATCTGGCAGCCTTGTTCGGACTTGGGTGCCTGCCACTGCTAATCGGTGACACGCCGAGCCTGTCCCGCGAGGGCTTCATGGGCTTCGTGTACGGCCAGACGCTGCTTCTTGTCGCCCTCATGACGGGAGCAGCGGGTTCGGTCTCGGCCAGGGAGCGGGACAAGGGGACCGAGGACGCAATTCGCATGACCTCACTGACGTCACGAGACTACGTGATCGGGGCCCTGATTGGCCTGCTGGATCAACACCTCGTGCTCATGGCGGCGTCGGTCCCGTTCGCGATGTGGGCTGTGGTGCTCGGGGAGGTCTCGGTGCTCCAGGTGTTCGGCTGCCTGGCCCTAACCCTCGCGCTGCTTGCCGCCGTGGGGGCCCTTGCCCTCACGAACCAGACCAACATCGGCACGATCACCGCAACCGTTGCCGCGTACGTCGGAGTGGTCTTCTGCTACCAGTTGGCGTCTGCTGTGGTGGTCCTCTTCCTCCGGGCCCACCCCGCCTCAAGTTCTGTCGGCACATGGAGCGCGCTCTTCCTGATTCTCTTGGCCTGGATCGGTTTCGGCAGCGTCGCGGTGAGCATCACCGATTGGGTGCTGGCACGTCGCAGCGGGACGCGCAGCGTCGCCGAGCACAGTCCGTTCCGCCGCGGGGTCATCACTTGTGTACTCCTCGCTCTCCTCGGCGTTCTGCTCTCCTGTGTCCCCTGGGTTGCCTCCGCGACGAGAGACGAACTCGCGGCACTCTCTCCGCCTGCGGCGGTCCAACGGGTGCTCGGCGCCAGAAGCCCGTTGTTCTGGAGCCTTGGTGATACCGCCGCACTTTGGTCGACGCAGCTCAGGGCCTGGGCAATCTCGATGACGAGCCTGCTTCTGCTGACCCACGTCCTCTGCCGAATCGCGGTGGCGGCGCACAAGAAACGGAACCGAAGGGAAGTAGAAACAGTTAATAACCCCAGGGGGTGAGTCAAAGTGGCAGACGCAAGTGCTGTTGCTGTGCTCGAGCCGACAACCGGCTTCCTCCGCAGTGGCCTGCGACGCTTGCGGGCCCGCATCCGCGTGCTCCTTGCGGTGCGCGTCCTGTCGTTCGGGGTTGCGCTCGTGGGGGGCGGCCTCGCGCTTGCCGTCCTGTGGATGCGACTCAACGGCCTCTGGTACCCCACCTCGCTACCCGCCATCGGCATCACGTCGGTTGCCCTGCTGAGCGTGATCGCTGCCCTCGTATGGCCCCTGCCGGACCACCGGGTCGCGGTTAGCGCCGACAGACGCCTGGGCCTGCGCGACCGGATTAGCGCCGCCGTGCAATTCCTCCGCAAGCCGGAGCGTTCCGGGATGGAGCGGGCCGCGGTTGCGGATGCAGCGCAGACGATCCGTGCAGTCCGGACCGCCGAGGCCTACCCCATCCGCCTGTACCCGTCCCTCAAGGTGGCCGCCGGGTGCTTGGTGGCCCTGCTCCTGTTCCAACTGCTCCCGATACCCGCTCTCCTGCTGGCCGACCGCGACCAAGAGGACCGTGCGGAACTGCGCAAGCACGCCCGCCACATCAAGCCCCAGGCGAAGGCCCTTGCGCGAGCGGCCCGGGAGGCGGATGATGCCCAGGCCCTCGAACTGGCCAAGCGCCTGAAGAAGCTCGCGGACAAGCTGGACCGGGGCGCGATCGCCAAGAAACAGGCCATCCTCAGCATGAGAGAGTTGGAGAAGGAGCTGGAGAAGCACGCCGAACACCTGGCGCCGAAGCTCGGCGAACGCGCGGTGAAGGCCGGCGAGAAACTGGCCAAGAAGTCCCGCAAGACGATGGCGGAGAAGGCCGAGGAACTGGCGAAGATGGCGGCCGCCAAGGGCGACCAGAAGACCGCCAAGGAGATGCGGAAACTCGCTGAGCAACTCGCGAAGAGCGCCGGCGGCGA
>JALGSS010000828.1 GCA_029821745.1 Candidatus Zipacnadia bacterium | reverse complement strand
GTTCCACACGCCCTGGATGCCTCGGCCACTGGTGAAGGTGACCAAGGTGTCCAGATCTCCCCAGCCATCCCGGGCCGAGACTTGCCCCCGCTCGAACACGCGGGTCAAGGGCAGGCCTGCATCATCGGGATGCTGCGGGGCAAGATCCGGATCGGCCCAGAGAACCACATAAGGCAGCGTGCATCCGTTGCCCAGCCACGAGGAGGCGCCGTATGTGCCGTCGCCCTCGGGGCCGAACATCCGCAGCCATCCCCAGAGGCCCACGCGGTCCTGGTAGCGGTTAATCAGGTAGAACACGCCCCCGGCAGGCTGCAGTATGCCGCCGCTCTGGTTGATCGGCATGATCCCGCTGCCCCACGGGAGAAGCTGCCAGAGGATGTAGTCGGGGATGCGCCGGGTCGCCGGTGCCTCGTCGATCAGATCCGGGCCGCCTTGCCTGAGAAGCGCGACGGCGAAGGGTATCGTGTTCTGCAGCCCATAGCCCAGGTAAGTGACTCCTTCGTAGCCGGCGCCCGTCTTGTCGTGCGAGTACTTGAAGTAGGCCCGGACGCGTTCCACGGCCCGCTCCAGCCACCGGGGCTCATCCCCAAGAGCCAGCGCCGCGAGCCCCAGGCCGCCGTGGGTCAGGCCATTCCAGTTGTGGGCCATCCGGCGCTCTTCATTAGCGCCCCAGAAGTCGGTCTGCGAGTGTTCATACAACCACCGCCCGCAGGCTCGAATCTCATCGCGGACCAGCGCGCGCTGCTCAGAGATCAGCCACGGCTCCAGCCAGTCATACCCGATGGCATACCCGTGGACGGCGTCCCCCACCGCCAGGGCGCCATTGAGTTTCGCGAAATCCTCAGGGGTGCTCTGCTCAGCGACAGCACACAGAACCGCGACAGCCTTGGCGATCCAGGATCGCTCTCCGGTGATGTACCCAGCCATCGCCAGGGTCAGGACTTGCTTGGTGAACGCTCGCCCGGCCACCGCCCCGTGGAACCCGTACTTGTCCGTGCTGACTCGCGTGAAGCTCGTGGCATCACGGATCAACACGTCCATCGCAGCGCCCGGGACTCCTCCCGCACGCACATTGGCGCGCAGTGCGAGGGCATCGGCGGCGCTGAACAGCATCCGTGGGTGCTCACTGTCGGCGGGAATGAGATCGAGCACAGCCCGAGGGCAACAAGCAGCAGGAAGGCGACGGTTAGGGGATTCTGTCGAATGGGAATGGTTCTGCCTCCCGGTTCGGGTGACTGTTGAGGCACCGTGGCGCAAGTATATCACGACGAGCAAGCCTGCTTCGGGAAGGGCACAGACTGGATTGAGACCAGTGTAGCACATTCAACAATCGCTCCGGGCCTGCGCTCCCCGACGCTATGGCAACCGGTGTGAAGAAGAGGCAGGAGATTCCCCGGTCCAGGCTGAAGGCTTTTAGCGCAGATGGATCTTGCACGGATACCCTTGCACGGAGAGTGAGTGCCATGGACCGCTGGAGACCCTTGCCGCGAGCTTTGCTGCCGTGCCTGATCGTTTCCGTGGCTGCGACACTGCTCGTGGGAGCGAACGCTGTGTCAGCGACAGAGCTCGGAATCGAGGGCACACGCTTCACCATCGACAAAGCGCCCACCTTCCTGTATGGCATCAGTTACTACGGAGCGCTGGGCGCTGATGATGAGGTGATCCGCGCCGACCTGGATCACATGCAGCAGGCGCGCTTCAACTGGATTCGCGTCTGGGCGACATGGGCCGCGTATGAGAACGAGATATCAGCCGTCGATGCAGAGGGCAAGGCGCGAGAGCCGTACTTCGGTCGCCTGCGCGATCTCATCGCCGACTGTGACCGTCGCGGCATGGTAGTCGACGTCACCCTCGCGCGGGGCAACGGGCAGAAAGGAAGCCCGAACCTGTGGGGCCTCGAGCCGCACAAGGCGGCCGTGAAGACTCTACTCGAGGGCCTGCGGGAGTATCGGAACTGGTACCTGGACCTGGCCAACGAGCGCAACATCCGCGACAACCGCTTCACCAGCTCCGCCGACCTGCGGGTCTTGCGGGGGCTCGCCAAGAGCATTGATCCCGCTCGTCTTATCACCGCGTCTCACGGGGGCGACATCGACGACGAGCAACTGCGCAAGTACTTGCAGTTCAGCGAGGTCGACTTCATCTCGCCGCACCGCCCCAGAAACGCCGCTTCGCCTGCGCAGACCGCCGACAGGACCCGGGACTACCTTCGCCGAATGGGTGAACTCGGGCGCGTCATCCCCGTACACTACCAGGAGCCTTTCCGACGCGATTACGGGCGCCGGCAGCCGGAGGCAGACGATTTCGTGACGGACCTGAAGGGCGCTCTCGCTGGAGGAGCCGCGGGGTGGTGTCTGCACAACGGGGCCAACAGGCACAACGACGACGGTCGGCCCCGGCGCTGTTCGACAACCTGGATGGCGCCGAACGCGCCGCGATCGAGCGAATGAAGGGCATCATCGCCGGTCTCGACTCGGACTGACCACCCGCCACCGGCAGCCCTGCGGCCGTTACCCATTCTCGGCGGGCGTCTGCCACACGAGCAATGTCGTGTCCCGACTGGCAGAGATGATCTCACTGCCCGAAGCAGAGACGGAAAGTGCGGTGAGGCCCGCCGAGTGTCCTGACAGGATGTGGGTCTGCTGCAGCGACTCCGTGTCGCAGAAGCCGACTTTGCCGTTCGCCATCGCAAGAGCGACGAGACCCGGCTTGCGCAAGTGTGTTTCCGCCACGAGCTTACCCTCGCTGAGGTCCCACTTGAGCAGGCGTCCGTCTCTCCCTGCTGAGAATCCGGTCTGACCTGGGCCGAAGCAGACAGCCTCCACCCATCCCCGGGCGCCCTCCATCGTCGCCAAAAGGGAGCCATCAACAAGGTCCCACAGACGCACCGTGCCATCCCGGCCGCCACTGAGCACCCGGCTGCCGTCAGGCGAGACCGCGACGGACAAGACACCGCCCCTGTGCCCCTTCAGTATCTTCTCGGGTCCATCACCCTCCAACGGCCACACACGGATGGTTCCGTCGCCCGCGCTGCTAAGTAGGCGCGACCCGTCGGGCATATAGGTGAGACTGCGGACGTAGCCCAGATGCCCCTTGAGTTCGCGCAGGGTCCCGCCATCGGGCAGGCTGAACTCGCGGATGGTTCCATCCTTGCACCCCGCGGCGAGGCGCGTCCCGTCAGGTGATGCGGCGAGGGCGAAGACGCCATACCCACCGACCTCGATCGTGACCTTCGTCTCACCGCTCTCAGGATCCCAGATGCGCACGGTTGCGTCGGTCGCGCCACTGGCCACACGGCCATCAGGCAATGCCGCGACCGCCTGCACGAGCCCCGCATGACGGTCCCACTGCACTCGGCTCGCGCCCGTGTCGATGTCGGAGACCGCAACGCGCCCGGAGCCGTACGAGAGCACCCACTTTCCATCCGGTGAGACGCGAATGCGGGTGACGTGACCCTCGTGGGGCCACCAGCGCAGGAGAATCTTCCCCTCGAGGCGCTGCCAGCGCCGGATCGACCCGTCGCGTGAACCGGTGAGGAGCTGATCAGGCTCACTGCAGTAATCGACCGAAGTCACCGCGTGACCGTGGTGCCCCGTGAACTTCCGCTGAAGCTCGTACCCATCGACAAACCACTCTGTAGCGCTGTGCCGACTGCCAATGAGGACGCGTTCACCATCAGGTGACAGCACGAGACTGCGGCTGTGCGCGTAGTAGTCCTTCAGCCACTCCTTGAGGAGTTCTCCGTCGGAGAGCCCGTAGTGCGCCAGCACAGGCCCGGACCCATTGCTCCCATTCACATAGCACGTCGTTCCCCCAGGGCCATAGATGGCCTCGCGGTAGTAGTGCATGTTACCCTCGATGGAGACCAGTTCCTCGCCTGACGCCAGATCGGACTCCTTGATGGTCGGCGGGCGTGTACCCGTGGTCAGGACTCGTGTCTCGTCCGGTGAGTAGTGAGCGACCGCGAGCCCCACCTGCCCCGTGGGGAAGCTCCGCAGCGCCTTCTCCTCGTCCAGGCCCCACTCGATGACATTGCCGGCGGAATCGGCGATGAGGAGCGCCTTGCCGTCAGACCTCGCCTCGACGCTTCTCACCGACCCCTTCGACACCCGGCGCGTGCTCAGGCGCCGGCCCACGGCGAAGTCCCAGATCTCGACGTTTGCGCCCAGGGCGATGAGGCCACGACCGTCAGGCATCCAGTTGATATCGCCGACGCCGCCGTAGCGCAGGCGCGTGGTGCCGAGGCGCTGAACAGCGCCCTCCGGCAGGGGGTCACCCAGGCGGTCCTCAGCCGCGGTGAGAGAACCACACAGAAGAGCAGCCAGACTGATCGCGGCTATCGCACGAAAGGTGTTCATGACATCGCTCCTGACTGGGCGTGCCGAGATGATGCAGCGAAAGCTCGCGACAGGCCTACCCTTCCGGATTCTCCAGTATCTTGTCGGGGCCGTATACGTTCCGCCAGACGCGCGTGTTGCCGCCCGAGTAAATCCTGTCCTTGGCCGGCCCCGAGAACCAATTGTGGTGGATGTCGGCCCCGGCGGAGGGTACCCCCCGGATCGCCACGTGCCGGTGCTTCCCGACGAATGTGTTGTGGTGAACATGCATCCAGTCACCGGCGATGTTCGTGTTGTCGCCCCGGTCCCGGCCCCCATGCATATCGAAGTGGTGGCTGGTGGCGTTGGCCATGACCAGGTTCCACGCCGCTTCGTAGCCCGAGCCCGGCGACCCGCTGGAGGCGATGTGGTGGCGGCAGTAGTCGAACTTATTCGCGATGATCCGCAGGTCGGCGCAGCCCGTGGAGATGCCGTACCCCAGGCCGCCGCGCTGACAGTGGTGGATGAAGTTGTGGTGGATGTACACTTTCATCGCGCTCGCACCAACACCGATGCCCGCAACATTGAAGTTGTAGATCTCGCAGTTGTCCACCTCAACATTGTAGTGCCCGATGCTCAGGAAGTAGGCGCTGTCGCCCACTCTCGCGGCCCCACCTTCGGGTCCCTCGAACCGCAGCCCGGTGACACGCACGTTGTCGCCCTTGGTGTAGAACGCCCGGCACGACTTCCGCGTAGTGAAGATACGGGCGCCGGGCGAGCCATCCAGACCACGGTCACCCGCGAGGGTAACCCCGGTGTTCAGGCAGAGCCCATTATGCTGGGTGATGTCGATCTCAACGTCCCCGGGCACGAAGACCACTTGACCGGGCTTGGCGTCGTTCAATGCCTGGAGCAACTCCTCGGTCGTCCGCACCGTGAAGTCGCCACTGGTGAACACATCCCTGTACCCGTCGCCGCCGCCGATAGGGTCGCCGGTCGGGTTTGC
>JALGSS010000827.1 GCA_029821745.1 Candidatus Zipacnadia bacterium | reverse complement strand
CGTGACCATCGGCGAGCCATCTCGCACAGTGAGCGCGGGGTGGTCCCAGACGCGGAGACTCCCGAAGCCTTCGGGCACGCGCGGCATCAGCACGGTCTGCTCGGGCCGCGTATCATCGATGCCCATCAGCACCCGCCACACCCGCGTCACGAACAAGCCTTCGTCAATGCCGATGGTGCCATTCCGGACGCGGAAGTCGCCGTCCTCATTGACTACGACTCCCTCGATGCCTGTGAACGGGTGCGGGTGCTTGGGGAAGTACATGTACCGCGCCAGGTTCTCGAGCAGGGGCTTCGCGGTCGCCATCTCATCCAGCAGCAGAGCCGCGGCGGTGATCCATCCCTGCCCGTAGCCAAGTCCCAGGGCGTGGTGGTAGTCGGGCGGGTCGCCAATCTGCAGCCGGAGGGAGTTGCGCGAAATCCGCAAGACATCTTCGCTCAGGGCCGCGCTGTCGAAGCCCTGGTAGTAGGGCAATTCAAACACAGGCGTCAGGCGCTCATCGAACTGGGGCCACACCGAGTTCGGATGCACGCGCCAGACGTCGCCATAGACCTCGTGCTTGTCCACGCACCGCGTCATCATGCCCCGCTCAATGCGCCCGGCGTACTCTCTCCATCGCTCGGCCTCAGCAAAGCGCCCAAGGGCCTGCGCCATATCCGCCGACTGCCGCAACGCCAGCCATATCCGCCGACTGCCGCAACGCCAGCATCCCGAGCACATTCGTGAAGATGTCGTAGTGCGGGTAGGTGTCATACGGCTTCTCTGCATTGCGGTCGAATCCCGCGCCGTAAGCCGTCCCCTCGCTCTCGCAGTAGAGGACATCCTGGCCGGTGTAATCGAGGACGAAGCACAGCCACTCCGCCGCCGCAGACAAGGGCTTCCAGCGCGCCGAAAGCCACTCGATGTCCTTGCCCGTCCCGAGCCACGCGGAGTAGCGCATCATCATCGTCAGCGCGTGGCCGTCGTTCTCGTCACCGGGGATCTCGTTGTGGCCCGGGGTGAGGTCCGCCGGGGGCCAGTCGGCGGTCGTTGCCCAATGGGCAGGCCACGGGAGCTTCTTGCCATCCCGCTCAAACCGTAGCGGACACTTCTCCGGGTAGTACCACAGCTTACTGTCGGTCCAGTCTATGCCCCGGGTGACCTCGTCCACGTAACCCCACGCGGCGAGATCGCGCAGGTATTCATAGCCGCGGGTCCACGAGCTTCCCGCGCCGCGACTGATCACCTGGTAGGTGCCGATGGAGTTGTAGGCGTTGTAGTCGGGCATGTCCGGCGGGGCGCAGTGGATGTACCCGTCGGCGCGAATCGACGCGGTCGCAGCGGAATGGACGGTATGGTAGTACGCATTGGTCAGGATATCGCCGAACACGCCGCCGGTGAGGGTCATGCGCGGCCCGGTGAACCCCGCGGGAATATCTTGTGGCACCGACGCAGGCATGTCGGCATCGGTCATGCCGATCTCCGACTTCAGCCTCCGCAAGGCCGGCAGGTAGGCGTCATCTTCGACGACGGAATCGCTAAGGCGATTCGCATTGAGCCAGTCCTCATCATACGCGTGGTGCTCAAGCCCCAGCATGCCCGGCGCGGGCTTTCCGGTGCGCACAGAGAGGCCCCAGAAAGCGGGACAGCCCGCCTTGGCATCAGAATCCACCAGCACGAGACGCGTCACCGTCTTGCCTTCGCAGGGGATGGCCGAGATGAAGCGCAGGGATCCATCATCCAGCACGACCTCCCGCAGGTGGCAGGAGGCCTCGAAGGCATCCCTGGCGCTCTCAACCGACTGGATCGGCTCTCGGTTGTCGCGCCATGGCTTGTCCCACCACATCGTGAAGCCGAAGATCAGCGGGATGACGGTCTGCGCGCCGTCCGCGTACTCGATCCGCAACTCCCCGGCCTTGTCGCCGATCATCTGCTGGACCGTGAAATCGCGGGTGAAGTCATTGTGGACCGGCCAGGAAGGGCCGCCCACGTCATAGGTGCTCAAGTGCCCGAGCAGGTACAGCTCCTGGACCGGACAGTTGAGCGTAATCTCATGGGTGGTATTGCGGTATACCGGGGGGCCATTCCAGAGGGCGAAGTTGACGCCACCGACGGCGATCCGGCGGGCCTGCTCGGAGCCGTCCACGGCGTACAGGTCGCTGTCTTCCACGGGGACCAGCGGCCCAAGGTCGATCAGCCGCACCTCGTCGATCGCGAGCCACGCGAAGCTGCCGTCAGCGGCTTCGTCCACCACCTCAATGTGCACCGGCTTGCCCTTGTGCTCCGTTACGGACCAGCGCATCTCCACGAAGCGACCGCTGCACAAGGGCGGCCGACTTTCAGCGATGAGAGTGCCGTCACGGAGGCGGAGACGGTAGAAGTTCCTGCCCCCCGAGCCGTCGCGCAGGTCCCAGCCATTCGCGACGAACACGACGATATCCGGGCACAGGAACTCGGGGCTTCGCAGGATTCCCGTCCGATGCTCCCCCCCGAACAGGGAGTCCGCGAAGAATTCCCCGATCCCCCTCCTTTGCCACCGGTCTCCCTCGACGGGCGACGTCCCGAAGGCGTCCCCCTCCGTCGTCCAGTCCCCGAGTCCGTCCTCGAAGTCGGCAAGCAGCGTCACCGTCTCCGCCGACGCTGCCGTCAGCATGGTGATCATCATGAACAGACACAGAATTCCGCGTAGCATGGCTTTGCCCCCTGTGCTTGGAAGCTCTCTCGTGAGAACGGGCCATCACTCAACTGCACAAGTTTGCGTCTCTGTGGGGCCGCGACTTGTGGTCGTGTTGAAGAAAGGCAATCATGGGCGCGGGGTGTCGCGTCGTGTGCGACGGGGCCCCGTGCAAGGCGTCTCAGAGGGCTCCGTGGGGCCCCGTCACACAGACCGTGACACCCCACGGCCATGCGTCGGTAGTTTTTCAGCACAACCCTCCTGCCGGGCGGTCGTTGCTGTTTGCCGTGAGGAGCGGCCGGACTACGAGACGCAGCCGCATCGCGTCGAAGTATCCGGCCGGGGTGCCTCAGTTGATGCACACACCGCCGGTGAGGCCAGCAGTGTGCCACCCTTTCATGTCACTTCGCGGCCGCATCGTTACGGGCACGGGCTCCGCTCCTGCGTTGACATGACTCGGCCGTGCGCTGCCAAACACCCACTCCCTTACTGCGCCGCCCGTTGCTGGATTTCCTCCGGCGTCAGGGCGCGCGCGAAGATGCGCACGTCATCCAAGAGCCCCGTGAAGAACGCCCGGTGTCCCGCCTCGTAACTGCCCAAGACCACTGGATGGTCGCTGTTGTATATCC
>JALGSS010000057.1 GCA_029821745.1 Candidatus Zipacnadia bacterium | reverse complement strand
AAAGTCCTCCCCGAGTTTTTCGTGGATGCTGCCGCAGTCGTACAGGCACATCATATAGAAGTCGGGGTCGATCCGAGCGTCCCGCACCTGCCGCAGTTCGTCGGGATGATGCGCGCAGACTCCAGCCGGCACGCCTCGGCTCCTTGTGTGATCCACGAGCTCGCGGATCCGGTCGACGTTCTCCTCTTGCAGAAACCGCCGAGTCATCGCTCCCTGCACATAGACCCCAATCGCCCCGTAGCCGATGGCGTTGTCGATGTTGCGCGAACTCCGGCCCAATCTGCGCGATCCACTCGAGGGTGCCGCCCTCATTGCGGTACTCGGTGATCATCCGCCAGATGTGCGGATCAGCCCGGAACTGCCCGCAGTTGATCCCCGCCTCCTCGCACTCCCGGAGCGTCTGCTTGATGCGGTCGACGGTGTACCAGTCGCGCATCTCACGGCTGCGTTCCCCGCTCTGGTGGGAATTGCCGCTGAAAGGGTTCCCGCCGATGATCAGGCGGCTGACCTCGTGTTCCCCGAGCTTGATGGTCGGCAGCGTCATGGGCCACCTCTGGGTGCTTGAGTGCGTATTCGAGGATACTCCCCGCGCCTCAGTCGGACATGCGGTCGAGAGCCAAGGCCTCACGCAGGTAACCGGCGTTCTCGGCCGCCATGTTAGGGTTGTCCCCCGTGAACATGCCCACGTTCACGATGTCCGTCGGCTTGATGTTATGGAGGGCATACTGGAACGCCTCCCGGGCCTCCACACGGCCCGCGCCCAGGATCTTGTACGCGATGACAGGCTTCTCGATGGCCCGGATGGCCTCTACGGCCTTCGCGGGATCGCCCGGCTCAAATCGCTCGCCCTGGCCCGCGTGCAGGCTGCCGCAGTTGTAGAAGCAAACCACGTGGAAATCCGCGGGAATGCCCGCCTCATAGACCTGCACATGCGCCTCGGGCACATGCCCCGCAAGCCCGGCGGGGAGCCCCTGCTCGTGGATGTAGTCGATCATCTCCGCGATCAGATCGTAGTTTCCCTCGGCGAAGCAGTCGTCCGTGACGGCACCGTGAATGTAGTACGCGATGGCGCCATTGCCCACCGCGGCGTTCACGTTCGCCTTGTAGTCATCCGCGCCGACGCCCATCTGGGCGATCCACTGCAGCATCCCGCCGTCATTGCGGTACTCCCTCAACATCCGCCAGATGTGCGCGTCGGTGCGCAGGCAGCAGGTGTTGATGCCCGCGGCCTCGCACTGGAAGAGCGTCTCCTTGATGCGCTCCGTGGTGTAGTAGTCCAGCATCTCTGCGTCGCGTTCGGGACTCTGGTGCGAGAATCCACTGAAGGGATTGCCGCCGATGGTGAGGCGCGTCACTTCATACGGGCCGATGGAGACGGTGGGTAGATTCATGGTGGGGATTGTGGGGCAGGTCCGGCGTCCAAGTCAAGAACACGATGCCTGCCGAAGAGTAGACGTGCAGCGGGGCGCGCCTTGATCTAAGGGTTGTGTTGAGCAACTCGCTCAGATAGCTGCGGGATGGAGAGACCGGGACCCCGCAGGTCCGTTCCTATCTAGCTGCGGGGTGGTCACGTTGTACAGTGACCGGGGCCCCGCAGGGCCGCATAGCCATTCTGAGCGAATCCGTGGGGCCCCGTCACACACACCGTGACACCCCACAGCCATGCGTCGTTCGTTCCCCAACACAACCCAATATGCGTCCCGCGAGCGACTAGCCGGCCAGGTGCTGCAAGAACGCCGCCGCTGCCATCACCACGAGCAGCAATGCACCAGTGCCGCCCGAACACCCGGGCTTCGTCGGGGCGTTTTGACGACCCACCAGGAAGTCCCGGAACTGCTTCAGGCTTGGCAGCAGCTTCTCGCGGACCTCATCCGGAGACATGTCGTCGATGTCCGCCTGCCCGCGTGGGACGACGTTCTTCACCAGTGTCCCGACGAGGGGGATCGACTCCATCAGATCAGGCCAGACGGCGGACAGCTCCCGGCTCGCCCGCGCCAGATCGTCCTCGGAATCGCTGGTCTCGAGTGTATGGATGACGCTGTCGAGTCTTGCGGCGATCTCTTGCTTGCGTGCTGCGTCCATCGTGACACTCCTGTCGTCTGCCATCGGGGCGTTCCTTCAGCCACTAGCCCATCGGCAGCGTCACCCGCCGGCCGGCCTTCGCGCTCTCGTAGGCTCCGAGGATCATGCCGGTGCTGATCTTTCCATCCCGGGCATTCACCTGGACCTCGCCGGCCTTGTACTCGTCGAGGATATTCCGAGTGACATTCGCGATCCGAACGCCCTGACTCTCCGGGATGTCGGCGGGCAGGATCTGCCAGCCAAGGTCCGACTTGTCAGGCTGGTACATCTTCAGCATGACCGCGCCCGGAGGCGGCGGGACCGCGCACGAAGGCCCGTCGCCGTAGTTCTCCAGGATGACGCCCTTGTCGCCGTAGATTTCCACGGTCTGCTCGGCGGCCCAGATCACGGAGCTGTTCATGAGCATGCCCATCTCGCCGTTCTGGAACCGGTAGATGGCCAGGCCGCTGTCGTCCGGGGCGCAGGTGGTCAGCACATTGTCGATCTCGGCGATGACGCTCACGGGCGATCCGAGCATCCAGAAGAACCAGTCCGTCGCGTGGCTGGCGTCGTCCATCCACATGCCCATGTTCGCCACAGGGTCGATGTGCCAACTGCTGGCGCCCGTCGCGAAGGCCTCGTTGAACAGCAGGCCCAGGCAATGCCGGCGGCGCACGATGCCCATCCGCCCGATCTCCCCGGCGTCCACGAGTTCCTTCATCTTGATGTTCACCGGATCGTAGCGCATCTGGAAGGCCAGTGAGAACCACACGCCGGTGCGGTCGATGACCTCGATAATGCGGTCGCACTCGGCGAGGCTAAGGGCCATCGGCTTCTGCAGGATGACGTCCTTGCCTGCCTCCGCGGCGGCAATCACGCAATCCGCGTGCCGGTTCGTCTCCGCCCCGATGATGCAAAGCTGCACGTCCTCGCGACCCACGATGTCCTCAATGTGGGGCGAGTAATCGATCTCGAAGTTCTGTGACTGTCCCTGCCCGCGACCCTCATCGTGGTCCCAGCAGGCTTTCAGCTCGAAATCATCGTAGGTCTTGATGCCTGTGGAGTATGTGCTGACATGTCCGTGCGCGTAACCGAGAACAGCGACACCGGTCTTGGCCATGAGACTGCTCCTTTGCTGGTGAGAACCTTGACGACTCAGTTACCGGTCAGATGACCGGTAAGAGCCGGATTTGCACTTCACTCGCGGGGACTATTCGCGGCCCGGTGAAGAGAGACCTGCGACGACGCTCGATGGCAGATCGCGCGGCGGCTCACGCCCTCCCGCGGACCGACACCAGGCTACCCTCGGGCACGTCGCCCGGGGCCTATTCGCTCTGCGGCAACTCCAGCAGATTGACCTCGCTAATTGTCTCGTCCGTCACCAGGAGCGTCTTGATCTCGCAGGGCCGGAACTCCAGCGCCTCCGAGCTCTGCCCGGCGACGGTGATCGTCGCAGTGGTCGCCTGCCCGTGGGTCTCGTAGCCGCGAAGGATCAGTCCATCGCTGTCTTCGTGCCGCTTGATGACCTCCACGATGACGTTCGCTTGGTCCGCCGAGGCGAAGCCCCCTATCGCCGCGAGCTTGCCCTTGTGGGCGGGCTCCTCTCGCACCAGGCATGGGTGGTTGACCTGCTGGGCCTGCCGGACCACGTCGCCCTCGCGCCAGTCTCCCGCGTGGGGCACCAATGAGTAGGTCATGGTCTGGATGCCCTGATCGGTGTACTCATACCGGCGGCGCAGGTCGGCCTTGGCCGGATCGTGGAAGCAGTAGATCGGCGTGCGCAAGACGCTCAGACGAATCTCGCCCTCGCAGATGTCGTAGGCATACTTGCAGTCATTGAGCACCGCAAGCCCAGCCTGCGACCCGTCTTCCAGCGTACCCGTCACGTCTGCCCACTTCTGGGCAGGCTCTTCGTTCCCGTTAGGCTCACGGGTCACGAACCCGTACGGGACTTCATACGTGGCCGTCACATCGGTCACGCTCGTGGGGAACGCGATCTTCAGGAACTCGTGCTCGCCACGGTAGTCCACCGTAAGGTCCACGTCGATGCGAGGGACGTCACGGTACAGCTTGATGTTCTGGAACAGCGTCGACTCGCCGCAGGTCATCTCTACAAGTACGCGCGCACGCACGGGCCCCGTCTCCACGATCTCGACCCCGTAGTCGGCTTCGAACTGATCCACCACATCGCGGAAGGCATCCACATCGTGGCTCCAGGTATCCGACGGGTCGTCGATCACCAGAGGCACGTTACCGGGACCTGCCAGCAGGTCCTTGCCCGAGCGCTTGTCGAGCAGCCGCGTCATCGTACCCGCCGACGGGTCGAACTCGATCCGGAACAGGTCGCTCTCGATGAAGCTCTCGCCGGCGCTGAAGGCACTGGCCTGCTCAGGTCCAGCGCCCTGCACCATCCGGTACGTGCGGTAGCCACACGCGGGGACATGTGCGAGGAACACTACGCGGATCGTCGTCCCACGCCCGCTGATGTTGGTGTGAACCACCTGGAATGGCACGGGCTCTCCCGCGTCGTCGACCATGTGCACGCAGTCGTCGTGGTTAGGCCACGTGACCTCGGTTTCCACGACCTCAGTGCGGTCCCAGGAAAGCGTGTTGTAGACGAGTATGGGCCGTCCGTCGCCCGCCGTGTCGATCTGGGCCGCGATGCGCGTCATCGCCGTGCGCGAAGCCCGGCCGGCGAGGAGCTCCGCTTCCTGGTACTCAAGAATGGTATCGTCACACGCGGGGCGAACGCTCGTGCCAGCCAGAATGTCATGGAACTGGTTGAACAGCACCCGCTTCCACGCGAACTCAAGGTCTGCGGCGGGGTAGTCCAGACCGATCAAGTGGCCCGCCAGACTGGACAGCTTCTCCGCCTGGAGCAAGAGGTTCTCAGCTTTGCGGTTGTGCTTCTTGATGGACGAGACCGCCGTGTAGCAGCCGCGCGAATGGTACTGCAACTCCTCGGCGACCACCTTCAGCTTCTGGCATCGATCACGCACGGCGTCGAAGAAGGCGTCCGGAGTGCTGAAGATGGCGTTCGGGCCGGACGCATCATCCGCCACCTTGAGGATGCTGGCGATGTTCGCTTTCGTCGGGCCGCCACCGTGGTTCCCGACCCCGTAGAAGCACATGACGTCATCCAGGCCCTTCGGCGTCCCCTCAACAGCGTCGCGAATCCTGTCCTCAATCTCCTCAGACCACGTGCAGTAGTGCCCCGGCATACGCGCCGTGAGAACTCGCGTCCCGTCCGGGCCTTCCCACCAGAACAGTGTGTCCGGCAGGTCCTTCTCGTGAGGTCCGGGGCGGAAGAAGCAGTATTGCGGCATGCCTTGACCGGCGAGGATCTGCGGCAGCGTCGCCGGATGCCCGAAGGTGTCCACATTGTAGCCGGTTGCTGCGGTCACGCCGAACTTCTCGGCGAAGTAGCGCTGTCCGTATAGTCCCTGGCGCACCAGGGACTCCCCGGAGGGCACGTTGACGTCAGGCTGGACCCACCAGCCGTTGACGACGTTCCAGTGGCCCCTGGCGATCCAGCGCTTGATCTGCTCGAAGAGCTCGGGATCCTCCTGCTCAATCCACTCGTAGGTGATCGCGCTGCTGCGGCAGAAGATGAATCCCGGCGTGTCGAGGATCCGGTCGACGGCAGCATGAGAGGTGTCCAGCACCTCTTGCCGTCCCTCTTCCCATCGCCACTGCCAGACAGGGTCGATGTGGGCGTTACCCACCATGTGTACCGTGTACTGTGAGAGGTCCTTGCTCCTGGGCGTCTTGGGCATAGGTTGACCTCCTCGGAGAGCTGAGTGCGGATGGGGTCCACTTCCCCGGTAGGGAGGGAACACCTTCGCTCGCCACGAAACCATCGCGACGCGGGCCCCGAGGCGTCCACAGAAGCCAGGGGCTCCTCTCATCTCCCCTGCTTCCCGGCTGGGCTGCAGCCTTCCGGAGCTGTGAAGGTCTTCGGGGCCTCTTCGCTGAATACGTGCACTGTAATCCAACAGATAGGGGATCATCCATGCATCTTCGCCGCAATTCTCTGTTGTCGCTGGTCGCTGCAATCGCGGTCGTACTCTCGGCCTGCGTCACCGGCGCGCAGGCTCAGGAGGCAGTTGCTGCCGTTCAGGTGGTGGCTGAGGACGGTGCGCCGCTTCCTGCCCGGGTCCAGCTCATTTGGCCGGGCGATCCATACCCCGATATACAAGTGTTCTTCACCGACTCCCACGGCCTCTGCCCTCTCACTGGGGCCCGGACCGGTCAGGCCGATCTCCAGGTCAACCACGGCCCCGCCTGGAGCATCGAGCGGCTCCAGGTCTCCGTGGATCCGGCGAAAGGCCGCAAGCGCCTGGTCACCCTGAAGCGCTTGTATGACCTTCACGCCCATGGCTACTACCAGGGCGACTGCCACATGCACTCGACCAGCAGCGATGGGCGCCAGAAGCCCGCTGAGGTGTCTTCGCACTGCCGTTGCGAGGGCCTCGACTTCGCGTTCCTGACCGACCACGAGTCCGTCGCGGGCCATGACGAGTACAAGACACAGGCGGCCCCGGATTTCCTGCCCCTGGGCGGCCAGGAAGTGACCACGAAACAGGGGCATATCCTCGCGCTGGGGGTCACCGAAGTGGTGTCGCCGGATGTGTCGAACGGTGCGGATGACATGCGCCGTATCTTTCGTCAGATCCGCGAACAGAACGCCCTGTCCGTCGTTGCGCACCCGTGTGTACCGACGATGAGCTACGTCCACTGGGACGTCGAGGACTATGACGCGGTCGAGATTCTCAACGGATCGGCGCCACCCTATATGGGCCTGTTCGACCTGGTGCAGGCGCGGCTGAAGTGGCATGCGTTGCTCAACGAGGGCAAGCGAGTGCCCGTCATCGGTAACTCCGACAACCACGACAACTACAACAGCTTCGCTCTCGACGCTTTGCGGGACCCACAGGGGGCCGTCAAGCGCGATCGCCGTTTGGGCATCCTGTGGAACCTGCCCAACCGCGACGAGATCATCGTTCCCTGGGGCACCAAGGGGCTGTTCCTGGGCACGTACCGCACGTGCCTGAAACTCGACGACCTCTCGCAGGCCGGGGTGCTCGCCGCGATCAAGGCAGGATGCGGCTTCGTGACTAACGGGCCGATCATCCTGGCCACTGTGAACGGGACCGATCCCGGAAGCGAGATCAGCGGACAGACCGCGCACATCCAGTTCGACGCGATCTGCAACCGTGGTCTCGAGCGCGTCACTGTGGTGGTGGACGGCAAGCCGGCTGAAACGGTCGACCTCGATGGCACTGAGGCCCTCGGTCAGGAGTTGACCGTGGACATTTCCGAAGCACACTGGCTGACGGTGGAGTGTTACGGCACGTGGCCCGACTTCGCGACCACGAATGCCTGGTACGTGGGCCAGACAGAGCAATAGTCGTGTTGGGGAACGCAGATTAGCCGTGGGGTGCCGATGTCGCACAATCGGCGGGGCCCCACGGGGGCCGCGAGCAAAGCACAGCGGCCCTGCGGGCACCCCTTCAGCACAACCCGACTGCTACGCCGGCCGGTTGAGCCCGAAATACCAAGCCGAACGGAGAGCAAACCCATGGGAAACTTCCATACCGCTGACCTCATCATCATCGGCGCATACCTGATCTTCGCCTTCTCGATGGGGCCGATCTTCCTCCGTTTCGCCCGGCGGAGCACAACCGACTTCTTCCTGTCCGGTCGAACGCTTCCGTGGTGGATTTCGGGGACATCGATGGTCGCCACAACCTTCGGAGCAGGCACGCCACTGCTCATCACCGGGTTCATCTGGGGCAACGGTATCTTCATGAACTGGTGGTGGTGGAGCTTTGCGCTGTCCAATGTCCTCACCGTTGTCTTCTTCGCGCGCATGTGGCGCCGCGCGAAGGTCACCACAGACGTGGAGTTCTCCGAGCTCCGCTACGGGGGCCGGCCCGGCGCGGCCCTCCGGGCTTTCCGCGCGATCTACTTCGGCGGGTTCGTCAACACATTCATCATGGCGTGGTTGATGTTCGGTGCCGTGAGTGTTGTGGCCACGCTGATCGGCGTCGACCTGTCGGACAAGATGAACCCCAGGGTCTGGACGATCATCCTCTCCCTGGTCGGTCTCGTCGCGGTCTACAGCTCAATGGCCGGCCTCTGGGGCGTGGTGACCACCGACCTCGTCCAGTTCGGTATCGCGATGGTCTCCTGCATATACCTGGCTGTGGCCGTCGTCAACCAGGTGGGCGGGATGCAGGAGCTGCAGGTCCAGTTCGTGGACATCCACCCACTGGGTCAGAATGCGCTGTCCTTCTTCCCGACACCCGGGATAGCAGACATCCCCTGGATAATGCTCGCGAGCTTCTTCCTCGTGCAGTGGTGGTGCAGCTACTACCCCGGCTCCGAGCCCGGCGGCGGCGCCTACGTTGCTCAGCGGATGCTGGCCTCCAAGACCGAGAAGCATGCCCAGCTCGCGACGCTCTGGTTCACCGTCGCCCACTACGCAGTGCGCCCCTGGCCGTGGATTGTGACCGCGATGGCAACCGTCGTTCTCTACCCGGAGCTGATGAACTCGAACGCGGACAACATCGGGATGCTCCGCGAAGCCACATACGTGAGGGCTATCGTCGATTTCCTTCCTCCCGGCTGGATGGGCGCGATGGTCGCATTTCTCTGCGCGGCCTTCATGTCCACAGTAGACACTCACCTCAACTGGGGCGCGTCATATCTCGTCCGCGACCTGTACGCCAGATTCATCAAACCGGGCAAGTCGGAGACCCACTACGTCGTCGCGTCCCGCGTTGCCATGGTGGCGACGGCCATCATCGCCGCTCTCGTGGCCGTGTTCCTCATTAACAGCATCGGCGACGCGAACCGCTACCTCGTCGGGCTCATGGCCGGGATCGGGCTCGTGTTCGTGATGCGGTTCTACTGGTGGCGAGTCAATGCCTGGTCCGAAATCAGCGCCATGATCTCCGCCGTCGCAATCAACGGGATCCTGCAGGGCTGGGTCGCGAAGGCCCCCTGGTTCACCAACGCCATCGCAAACGGTGACGACCAGGGCTCGATCCTGCTCACCATCGGTGCGCTCTTGGTCAACGCAATCTGGATCATCGTCACCCTCAAGACGCAGCCCGAGGAGCGCGAGGTTCTGTACCGGTTCTACAGCCGCGTTCAGCCGCCCGGCCCCGGATGGAAGATCATCGCCGAGGAGCTTGGTGAGGAGTACGAGGGCTTCGACATCAGAGACTTCTACGCGTTCTTCGGAGTGCTGGGGCTTGTGTGGGGTGGCATCTACTTCGTCGGCCACGTTGTCATGGGCAACCACGGTGCCGGCTTCGCCGCCTTCGTGGTGGTCCTCGTCAGCGCCATCGTGACGAAGAAGTTCCTGCTCGACCGGGCCGACCGCACTGATACGCTGGAGGGCGAGCACGACGCCCACGAGATGTATGACCAGGACGACGACGGCATGGCCGACTAGAGCCCCCGCATTCCTGGCCAATGACGTGGAGCAATCCGGACCGGCTCTGGATTCCCGGAAGGTGACCCGTCCCAGAGCGATACTCAGGGCGGCGCCATTTTCAGGCCTGTGGTCATGGCAATGGCGCCGCCTGTTTCGCGCACGATGTCTGTCAGTTCGGGGAGGCCCGTCCCATGACCGCGATGGACTTCGACAACTCGTACATGACATGGAGCTGCCCGCATGATCCCACGGACACACGCAAGCCGGGACACAAGCCGTGGGGCAACTGCGCCCGGATACTCCTCGAGGCCCGCTGCATTCTGACCGACGAGGCCCGGGGCCTGTCCGATGAGTTCTTCCTCATCGCGGGCTGCCGGACGGAGTGGGTCTACCAGGAGGAGAACCTGTTCCAGATCCCCAGCCGCGAGTACCGAGGCATCTGGTCCAGGGACCGTATGATGAGTACGGGGTCCGGCATCGTCTACGAGGGCGAAGGCCACTCCTCCGTGGCAATCGCGGACACCCGGTTCGACTACCTCGAATTCACCATTGAGGAGCATCCCGAGGTGACTGTTCTTGACACCCATCAGGCCGTCGTCGCGGCGACTGACAGCCGCCTGCCGATTGTCGCCAAGACGACAGTCCGCGACGAGGCACGGGGAATCAGCGCGGTCATCGAGTACCCCATCAAGACCATGAACTTCCACCCCGAACGCGGGCGGTTCCAGGTCGACACCGGCCCTCTTCTGGTGCCTGACTTCTCGTCGAACTCCGACCATTGGATCGAGTGGTTCGACATGGCTCACGTGGCCTACAACACCTTCGACCGCGCGGAGTTCATCATCCGCCGGCCCACACCCGTCATGGTCGACGGCGAGGAAGTCTGCCGCGTGCATCACTACTCAGAAGTCCGGGTACACGACGCCCGCAACCGTTTCCTGTGTGCGGGGCGTCTCCCGGCCTTGGAGGCCGGATAATGGCCAAGATACCCCTCGCAGTCATCGGCTACGGCAACATCGCCGGCAACAACTACGGCCCGATTCTGCACACAGTGACAGGCCGCGTGGAGTTGGCGGCTCTCGTGGAGCCGGACGAAGAGCGGCGAGAGCGCGCCGCGGGCACTTACGGTTTCGCCAAAACCTTCGCGTCCGTGGATGAAATGCTTACCGACGTGCAGCCTCAGGCCGCCCTGGTGCTCGTGCCCGCTCCCATCCACCGGGAGATCACTCCAGTTCTCCTTGAGGCCGGGGTGGACGTCTACACGGAGAAGCCGGACACATACTCCCTCGCCGAGGCCCGAGAGTTCGTCGCCCTGGCGCAGCGCAAGGGCTGTGTGTACCAGGTGGGTCAGAACCGCCTGTTCATGACGGCGCTGACCCGAGCGAAAGAGTTCTTCGCCGATGATCCCGTCGACTTCATCCATGTCGAGAAGAGCAAGACCGTCTGCCGCACGGATCCCGAGTACCTGCTGGACGACGGCATCCACGTGGTGTCGCCCATGGTCTGGCTGGCCGGTGACGTGGACTCGGTGCTCAGCGCAGTCCACATTCCCGAACGTCTGCTCTCCGCCCACTTCAAGCTCACCTCCGGGGGGGCGGCCACTCTGACCCAGCACGTGGATGACGGGTACTGGGTCGAACGCTTCCTGGCCCACGCGAAGGGCAAGAGCGCGAACGTCGTCACTCCGGACACCGTGGAGCTATACCAGAAGGGCACCCAGGTCGGGAGCACTCACGTGGGGCGCTGCCCGCTGCTCTTCACCCCGGCGAGTCTCTTCGGATTCCAGGCGGCGCTGTCTCACTTCCTGGATTGCGTCGAGAGCCGCCGGGAGCCCACGGGCTCCGCCGCGCGTCTGCTCCGAGTTCACGAGATCATGAACGAAGTGTTCAATGTCGCAGGCATACCCACGCTCTGATACACGAGCACGCGCCGGCTATAGAGAGGGAGTATCTTTACCGTGCAGTTTGGTCTATCGAAAGTTGACATCACACCCCGGGTCGGCGTCGAACTGTCCGGCTACGGGCCCTTCCTGTGCCGCCGCTCAACTGCCATCCGAGAGCCCCTATTCGCCCGCGCTCTGGCGGCCTCGGACGGGACGTCCACCGTAGTTCTCACCGCCTGCGACCTCATCAGTGTGCCCGAGAGCGTCGTCGCCGAGGTCAGGGAGCGGGTGAGCGCCGCCACCGGCATCCCCCATGACCATATCATGACCCACGCGATCCACCCGCACTCCGTCCCGGCGACCAAACCGGGGCGTGGCTGGGGTGAGGCCGACCCGCCCTACATGGAGATCCTCCCCGTGCGCATCGCCGCCGCCTGCATCGAGGCCGTGGGCAATCTGCAGCCGGCGACTCTGAGCCACACGGTGGTGCCTTGCGAGGGGATCGGCTACAACCGCGAGGAGGAGGGTCGGCCTGAGTTTGAGGACGCCCTTCGGGAGGACTGGCGCCCCGCGAAGCCCGAGATCACCGATACCGAAGCCCAGATTCTGCGCATCGACACTCAGGACCGGATGCTGGGATTCGCCACGTACTTCTCCTGCCACCCGGTCATCGGGTCGCAGACGAGCACGTACATCCACAGCGACTACGCCGGGGTCGCCACGAACCTGCTGGCGCGCGAGACACCCGGGTCGATCGGACTATTCCTCCAGGGCGCCCACGGCAATATCAACACCTGCGTCGTGCACCACCCCGAGCAGGAATCTCTCCAGGCCCTCGACGTCATCGCCTCCCGATACGCGCGCCAGGTGCGTCCCGGTATTCAGGACGCCCAACCCCTGGGTGGTGACACGGTCGCGGCCATCCGCCGCAAGGTGAAGCTCACGCGCGACCCGCTACCCGAGTGCGTCTTGCGTGAGATGCTTGCCGAGCGCGAAGCGATCCTGAAGGCCCCCGACGCCGGCGACGCCGACCACGAGTTGCGGATGGCCACCGTCTATGCCATCGCCATCCGCAAAGAACTGGCCCGCATCGAGGCCGGGGAGCCCGTGGACGAGAACGTCGAGATTCAGGGCCTGCGCATCGGCGATGTGGTGATGGTCGGCGCACCCTTCGAGCTGATGGTGCGCTACAAGAACCGTGTGCAGGCGCAGTTCGACAAGCCCGTCCTGGTCATGAGCCTGTGCAATGGCGTGCTGGGCTACGCGCCTGAGAAGGAGTGTTTCGAGCGGGAGGGCAACTACGCCGCTCGCATCGTGCCCTACTTGCTGGGCGAGGTGCCCTTCGCATCGAGCCTTGAAGATGAACTGGTTGCCGAACTGACACGCCTGGCGGCGGACCTGCGCACAGTCCCTCAGCCGTCGAGCACTTCCTAGCCGACGAGGGCGTCCTGACCATCCGCGCCCCGCAGATCGAGAGGACACTGCCGATGTTACCGACCGCATCAGCCCGGCCTCGTGCGCGAGGACTCGGCATCATGATCGGCTCCCTCCAGCCGGGAGCCCACAACTCGATTACCGACGTCCCCGGGGTCAAGGTCGGGCACGTGTCTCTCATCGCCGGCGACGGTCCGCTGGTCGAGAGACAGGGCCCCGCGCGTACAGGCGTGACAGCGGTTCTCCCGCACTCCGGCGACATCTTCCGGGAGAAAGTCGAGGCCGCCGCCCACGTCATCAACGGCTTCGGGAAGTCCGTGGGCCTGCCTCAAGTCGTCGAGTTGGGCGTCATTGAGACGCCGATACTGCTCACCGGCACGCTCAATGTCTGGACCGTCGCGGACGCCGTCGTGGACTACACGACGGGCCGGAACCCAGGAGTGTACTCCGTCAATCCTGTGGTCGCCGAGTGCAATGACAGCCGCCTCAACGACGCCCTGGGAAGGCATGTTCATAAGGAGCACGCCCTCGAGGCGAGGCCATCGAGACCGCCCGGGAAGCCAACGTGGAGGAGGGCAACGTCGGCGCGGGAGTGGGCATGTCGGGCTTCGGCCGGAAGGCCGGCATCGGCACATCCTCGCGCCGGGTCACTCTAGATGCCGGCGACTACACCGTCGGAGTCCTCGTGCTCACCAACACGGGCGAACCTGAGGAACTCCGCATCGATGGCGTCCCGGTCGGGCGCGAGTTCGCCACCGACGAAACTGGGCCCGATGACGGGTCCATCATCATCCTAATCGCCACGGACGCGCCGCTGGATTCTCGTCAACTGGGACGGATCGCCCGTCGGGCAGCCTTCGGCCTGGCGCGCACCGGCGCGACGGCTTCCCACGGCAGCGGGGATTTCGCCATCGCGCTCTCAACAGCGAACCGATCCACCCCATCCGGAGCGCGATCCATCGCTCCCTCTGAGCTCGTCCCGGAGCCGCGACTGTCGGCGCTCTTCACGGCAACGATCGACGCCGTCGAGGAGGCCGTCGTGAATTCGCTGCTCCGCGCAGAGACGATGGTCGGTCGCGACGGCGCGGTTCGCGAGGCCATCCCGATCGACAGGCTGCGCACCGTCATGATGCGGCACGGACGCCTCAGCCCCGAATAGCGGCGCTGATTCGTTCATCCCCGCTTGCCCAGAGTGATCTCCTGCCCGTACTGATCCACGTAGCCCTTGACCCCCG